>JBFKXV010000190.1:0-5643 GCA_041637935.1 Burkholderiales bacterium
ACCCCGCTCCCACGAACGATCGGGCATCAAGCGGCCAGTGTACTCATCGATAATGACGACCTTGTCATCGCGTACCAGATAGTGCTTGTCGCGCTCGAACTGATACAAAGCCGATAGCGCCTGGCGGACCAGTTGCTCACGTCGCCGGGGACCGGTCCAGACGCCTTTCATTCCCTCTGTGAGTTCTTCGAGCGTCTCGTTACCCGCATCCGTGATAACGATACCGTCATCGGTAATGCGATAGTCACGTTCGGTCAGTTGCCGCGCGAGCTCGAGCGCCTCATGGTGAACGGTGATCTCGCTGCCCTGTTTGGCCTCGGAAGAAAGAATGAGCGGGGTTCGCGCTTCGTCGACTAGCACACTATCTGCCTCATCAACGATGGCGAACTGCAATCCGCGCAGTAACAACCCCTTATCGTCACCCTCATTTTCGAGCCGCGAAAGTTTTGTCGCGATTGGTCGCGGCTTGCCGCCCAGGGCCAATCGGTCGCGTAGATAATCGAAGGCGATTTCCTTGTTACTGCAGTAGGTGATGTCGCAGCGGTAAGCGGCTGTCCGGGACGCAGGGTCCATGCCCTGTTTGACAAATCCGACGCTAAGGCCAAGTTTTTCGTACACCGGCGTCATCAACTCGGCATCACGCTCGGCCAGGTAGTCATTGACTGTGATCACGTGGACCGCCTGTCCGGCCAAACCGCCTGCCGCCGCAACCAGGGTCGCGGTGAGCGATTTGCCCTCGCCGGTATCCATTTCGGCCAGCATGCCATTGAGCATCGCCCAGGCACCGACAAGCTGCACGTCGAAATGGCGCAGTTTGCTGGTTCGGACTGATGCGACACGCATCATGGCAAACACCTGTGCCACCAGCGCGATGTCCGTCACGCCGGCCTGGCGCAATTGCGGCCGGAGTTCCTCGGCCCGCACCAACAACTCCACATCATCAAGCGCCTCAATTTCCCCGGTACAGGCGTTGACCGCATCGACAATACGTCTCAGGCTGGAGCGCTTCGAGGAGAGCTGCCCGGAAAAGTACTGGGCCGCTGTAACCGCGCGCTCGAGCTTGCTTTGCGGCTTTTCGTCGCGCTCGGGGTAACTTCCACCAAGAAAACCCGTTACAGCAGCGGTCATGACATCGCCGTTATGATCAAACTGTGAATCGCTTCATGAACAGCTGCCGCATGCTGCGGTAAGCGCGATACGCCAGCGGCTCCGATGCATGTTCGAAACGAACATAGACATGCTCGCCCAACACCGGCGTCAGTGTCATCGGCAGCACCAGTTCGAACTCGAACCACTTATCGAGCGCTTTCGGTTCATTGGGATTTCGCGGATCGGTTGCAGCAGGACCACCGCCGACACTGGTCAGCGCGGGATTGGCCAGTCGATCGCTGGCAGCCGGTACTTCGCGCTTGATGTAGGCGTCGTAGGTCTCATACAAGCGGCTGGCAATCTTCACTCTCACCTTCTCGCTTTGCGAGCGCACCAGATCGACGTTGTCCTGCGACACCAGCACGCGCGCAGTGACGGTCGCTGAAGGAATGACGTAGCCGATGAGTTGGCCTTTGCGCACGAAACGATCGTGCATATCCTCTACCGGGATTGCCGAAACGAACTCGCCGGAGGTTCGGCTGATCACGGTCAGCTCGCTGGCACGGCTTCGCGCGTGCGCCAATTCTGCTTCGGTCGCCTTTATTTCTTCCCGGGTGAGGACCCAGGTCACCAGATCATCCTGCAGCTCCGATTGCGCCCGCGTGCGCAACAGCCGCAGCTGTGCTTCGAGCACTGGTATCTGCAGCTCCAATGCGGGATCTTCCATCTGCACGAGCGCAGTGCCCTGCGACACGACTTGCCCGGATTTTGCCGTGACTTGCTTGACGAAACCGTCCGCGCCGGCCCGCAATTGAGCCTGGTCCGGTACCCAGATCACGCCATCGGCGCGCGTTGAGTGCGGCGTCGGCACTACAAACAAACCGAACCAAGCCAGCCAGCCCACCATCAGCGTCACAGCGACAGCCCGGAACCGATAGCGCCGCAGCTTTTGATGGGTCAACAAGTAGGCTATACCCTTGGCGAGCGGAAGAACGATGGCGGTGACGATCACCCAGATGGCAAGAATGACCCCAACGACAAAATATTCAGCCGCGACGAACAAGGCAATGACCGTCATGATGAACATTCGATACATGAATGAGGCGATGCCAAAGAAGACAAACCATCTTTTCTCCGAGCTTGTGCCTTCAAATTCGCCGAGTTTCACGCCGAACAGATAACGCTCGATGAGATAGGTCAGATACTGGTTCGAGCGAACGCGCAAATTGGGAATATGCGTCAGGTCAGAGAGGATGTAATACCCGTCAAAACGCAACAGTGGATTGGCGTTGAACATCACGGTGGAGATACCGGCGATCAGCATGATGTTATAGAACACGGCGCGGGCGATGCCAGGTTCGGTATCGATCCACAGAAACAGCGCAATGGAGGCAATGAACACCTCGACAATCATGCCGGCCGCGCCAACGACGACCCGCTGGCGCATGCTGCGGAATGTCGATGCAGACGACGCGTCCATGTAGGGAATGGGCATCAACACCAAAAACATGATGCCCATCTCATGCACTTCGCCGCCCCAGGCCTTGACTGCGCAGGCGTGTCCGAACTCGTGAAACAGCTTGATCACCGGGAAAATCAGCAGCATCATGAGTAAGTTCTCTGGCGCCAGAACCCGCGAGGTGATGTCCTCGGTGAGTTCGTCCCAGTGCGCTGCGCCGTTGATCACCGCGGCCGCGACCACCGCCGCCCAGATCAGGAAGCCAAGCAAGCCGAACAATGGCTGATACCACGCAAGCCAGCGCGCCAGCAGACGATCCGGATCGAATAACGGAATACGGATCGCCAGCGGCGAGAGCAGATTCTGCTTCAGCGTTTTCGAACCGCTGCGGCGCGCACGCAGCATCAGTTCCGCCAGGTCGGGCGTGATCTCGGTTTGCAATACTTCCGCGCTGTGTAACTGCGACAGCAGGCGAATCACTTCATCCTGCGTTGGCGCATCGTCGCCAAACCGGGTGATGGCGCTTTCCCAGATTTCGTTGACGGTACGGCGGCCATCCATCAGGCCGATGATGTAGTGGGCGACCGGGTTGAAGCGGTGCTTGCGCCGCGAAATACGGTCTTCCAGAACGTACCAGCGCTCGCCGCGATAGTGGTGCCGATGAATACGCACATGGCTGCGCAGCCGTGGCCGCATTTCTTCGACGCGGTACCAGGACGGACTGTAAAGATCAGTCGACATCGCCTCGGTTAAATTTGCCTCGGTTCAAATTGCTTCGGTTTAAATTGCTTCGGTTCGAAATTGCCCCGCTTCAAACGTGGCTGAAACGCTACGGCAACCAGGACCAAAGGGTCAGTCGCGCCCAGTCAACCAGCTTGCGCGTCCAAATCCAAATGATCTTGCGCTCCTCGACGAAGATTTTGCCAACGCCTTCCATGCCGGGACGCAATCGTCCGAAATCACCCTGCAGTTGTGCCTCTACACGGAAATGGTTACGCCCCTCTTTTGCCTCGTTGACAGGCGTGATTTTTGTTACCGTGAAATCGAATCGTTCGCCCGGCATTGATGCAACTGCCAACTGGCCCGTCTGGCCGACACTGACGTCGGCAATATCCCGCTCGTCAACCTCCAGCACCATCCGAAAGCCGTCCAGCGGCGCCACCTCGAACAACACTTCGCCGCGTTCGACCGGCGAGCCGAGGTTCTGCGACAGATCACCGGCAACGATGAAACCATCGAATGGCGCAATCAGACGCGCACGCGACAGTTGCTCCTCGACCAATGCCAGCTGGGCTTCGGCCTGCTCAATCTGGGCACCGATGATCTCACCCTGGGCGCGCTCATGATCGGCCAGTGCTTGACGGTATTGACGACGGTATTGCTCGCGTTGACTGACCAGCTTGATTCGCTCGAGCCGCAATTCCCTGTCATCGAGCAGTGCGATCGGCTCACCGGCGCGTACCAGATCACCGGCGCGAAATGGCGCCTCGGACACGTAGCCATTGAACGGTGCACTCACGGCGCGCTGTACGACGCCTTCGACAGTGGTATTGGCCGAGATGCGGTAATCACCCACAGCAAACGCCAGAAAGGTCAGCGCTGCCGCCACTCCGATCGTCACCAGCTTGAGCCCCGGATGTCCGGGTCCGAACATTTTCTTCCACAGGCCGACAGTCGAGCCGGCTGCGTGCACCGGCAGGCTGCGTTCATTTCTGTGCTTGAGATCAATGATCGGTCCCGCCACGGCGGCGACCGCCTCACACAGCTCCAGGGTCGGCAGGTCGAATCGTTTGCCGGGCGGCCGCTCGAGGCTGATGGCACCAACGACTTCTTCGCCACTGACCAGCGGATAGGTGACGGCACTGCCGGCACCGGACTCGCGGATCAGCATCTCGTGCGCGTGGGCGACGACCGGCGTGCTTTCGCGGTCGGGTGGATAAACCACCGGTTCGACCTGATCGGCTGCCTCTTCCATGGCTGTTTCGACCGCTCTGAGAAGGTTTGATCTGCGGTCAAACTGGGCCGAGTGCGACACGGCAGTGACCCGCATTCGGCGCCGCTTGAGCAGCCCAATGGTGACCCGGTCGCATCCCAGACGCGAAGCGAGTTCGGTCGCAAAGCCGGCGGCGCCCGCTTTCAGACCTTCCTGTTCGAGCAGCGTCGAGACCAGTTCGAGGGCGAGCTTGAGGCGCAGCCGCGACGTTTCCATCGGGTCGGCATGGCGGCGCAAGAACAATTCGAGCCATGCCGAACCCCATTGCTAATCGCGCATCGCTGACTGCAGTTGCGCATCATTGCGCCAATCGATATCAACACCGACAACACCGCGTACCTGCCCGTCGGTGCGTACCGGATAAGCCAGTTGGTAACGCGGTCCCGGTGACGCCTCATCGTCGTCGTGTTCAAGTGGCTCCACGACGCCGCGACCTTCAGCAAGAACGCGTTCACTGATCGAGGCGAGATGCGATCGGCGAGGAGACTCCTCGGGGAAAAACGCGACCGGGGCGAACGACGTACCCCCGGGCTTCTGCAGCACGACGACGCCGTCGGAGACACCGCCGATGACGTTGGCTTGAATAACCAGCCAACTACCGCAGAACTCCTCCGCGGTCTGCGCCTGCGCAAACTGCTTCCACGCTGCGTCCGGGACGTGCGCAGCAGCGCTGTCTGCAACTCGCAGACGCGAGTGAAGTTCGTGTAACTCGGGTTCCGTCATTGACGCACGTTCTCCGCGTTATGCCGCGGAGAGCAGGCTTACTTGGCGGCTTCGCCAGTACCCGCTTCTACGTTGAGCGTCCCGAACCGCTTTTCATATTCGGTTACGACGCCTTGCAACAGCATGCTGAGGCGTTTTGCTGCATACGGACTGATGATGATGCGGTCGGTGAGTTGAATCGTGACTTCCTTTTGGCCGCGATTCCAGGCCTGGTTGACGCCAAACAACATGACCACTTCCTCACGCGTGCTGGTGACATTGCACACATTCGCGTAGGAACTCTTCATGTTCGTGTCGTCCCACTTGAGCTTGGTCCCCTCAACGCCTTTGGTGTCTGCGGCCGCTGCCGGATTAGTTGCCATTGTTCCCCCCTATCAGT
>JBFKXV010000191.1:0-5620 GCA_041637935.1 Burkholderiales bacterium
ACAACGCTCAACGTTTTACTGCACACACTGCCAGCATTGACTGCGCAGCCGGCTAGGTTGCCGACTCGGTCTGTTTACGCTCCATCAGCAGGTGGTATTTGGCAAGCAATTGCTGTCTCGACTCGATTCGCTGCGAATCGACCGGGATACAGTCAACCGGACACACTTCCTGACACTGCGGCTGCTCGAAATGACCAACACATTCGGTGCATTTGTCTGGGTCAATCTCGTAGATCTCTTCGCCCTGGTAAATTGCCTCGTTAGGGCACTCCGGCTCGCACACGTCGCAGTTTATGCACTCATCGGTAATCATTAATGCCATGAGCTTTTCCTGCCTAACGCCCCAGCCGCTCGTTGATGTGAACAAGCACGGCCGGATTGACAAACGCAGCGACGTCACCGCCCAGCATGGCAATCTCGCGGACCATCGTTGCCGAGATGAACATGTACTGCTCTGCCGGGGTCAGAAACATCGTCTCGACGTCCGGATACAGATTGCGGTTCATGCCCGCCATCTGAAATTCATAGTCGAAATCGGAGACCGCGCGCAAACCCCGCAAAATAACTTTCGCCTGGCGCTGCTGGATAAAATCCATCAGCAATCCGCGGAACGCTTCGACCGTGACGTTCTCGTACTGCACCAGCACTTCTTTGGCAATGGCAACGCGCTGATCGAGCGAAAATAGCGGCTGCTTGGCGCGGCTGTCGGCGACCGCGACGATGACTTCCTCAAACAAACTCGCAGCACGGCGCACCAGGTCTTCGTGTCCGCGCGTAAACGGATCGAAGGTCCCGGGATAAACCGTTCTATTGAATCTCGCCACCATAATCACTCGATTCTAACAGGAGATAATTCACCTGCCCCGCCCGCGAGCGGCGCGCGATCCGGTACGCAGGCGGAATCGACGGTAATTGATCCGCTTCGAGATAGACAATTGCTCCGTCTGCAAGATGCGGGCCGATCTTTGCAAGAAGCTGCGGCAACAGCCCTCGTTGATAAGGCGGGTCGAGGAAAACGACGTCAAAGAGGCGTTGGTCCGAGCCGAGAAAACGCAATGCGTCCTGACACTGCACTTCGATATTGCCGGCCTGCAACGCCTCGACGTTAGCCAGTAATGCAGCACAGGCAACCCGGTCGTGCTCGACCATGACCACCTGGCACGCATCGCGCGATGCCGCCTCGAAGCCGAGCGCCCCACTGCCGGCAAACAGGTCCAGACAGCGTTTGCCCTCAAGCGTTTGGCCCAGCCAGTTGAAAATCGTTTCCCTCACCCGGTCAGGGGTCGGACGCAAATCAGCTGCAGTCGGAAAGTGCAGCAGTCGGCGGCGCCACTGTCCGCCAATGATTCTCAGCCGGTTGTGCCGTTGCGCCACTTCACGGTCTTGCCGTCGGGCCAACGACCACCGTAACTGTCCGCGACGACATGAGGCGGCGTTGCAGTGCGTCGCGCACCTGTTCCAACGTCACTTTCTCGATTTCATCCGGAAACCGGTCGATGTAGTCCAACGGCAGCCGATAGAAGCCGATCATCGCCAGATAGTCGGCCAGCTCTGCATTGCTGTCGATGTTGAGTCCGAAGCCGCCAATGACATACTGCTTGGCTGCCCGCAGCTGCGCCTCAGTCGGTCCGTCAGCGACAAATTTTTCCAGCGTCAAGAGCGCCAGGTCAAGCGCTTCCCAGGCCTGATCCTTGCGCGTTTGTAAAGTAATGACGAACGGACCGCGGCGCGAGTAGGGCGAAAAGTAACTGTAGGCGCTGTAGGTCAGGCCGCGTTTTTCACGCAACTCGTCATTCAACAAAGAAGTCATGCCGCTGCCGCCGAGAATCTGCACCGCCACCCAAAGCGGAAAATAATCGGGGTCGCCACGCCGCACGCCCGGCATCCCGATCCGGATATGCGCCTGACTGGCCGAATGCGGAATCACCACCTCAGTGCTCTCGGCCCGCAGCGGAACAGCGGGTAATTCCGGCACCGGCTCACTGGCACGCGGCAGGTCGGCGGTCAGTTCCGCCGCAATGCGCCTCGCCTCGGTTTCGGAGACGTCACCGACGATCGTCACAACAGCCTCATCGGCGACAAAAAAGCGCCGGTGGAAGCTGAGCAGATCAGCGCGCGTCAGAGCTTCAATTGTTTCCGGTTCGCCGGTTCCGGTCGCAGCGTACGGGTGGTCTCCGTAGAGTTGTTTTTGAAACGTCTGGGCAACGATGACACCGGGACGCGTTTGACGCTCCTTGAGGAACACAATACTGCGGGCCTTCTCGCGTTCGAGTACGGCTTGCGGAAAACTCGGTGTTGCCAGGATGTCGCGCAACAGACCCAGAGCGATTTGCCGGTCGTCCGGGTACGACAAGGTTCTCAGCGCGAAACCGCTTCTATCGAGGTCGATGTTGCCAGAAAGCTGGGCACCGATGCCGGCAAGTTGTTCAGAGATGCGGTGCTCGTCCAGCGAGCGGGTTCCTTTCTTCATCAGTGCCAGGGTCATTCTGGCCAACCCTTGCTTGCCTGGCGAATCGCGCCCGGAGCCGGCCGGGAATTCGAGTTTGACATCGAGGATCGGCAGATTGCGGGACTCGAGGAACAATACCCGGGCGCCATTTTCTGTCTGCCAACTTGCGATCTGCAGTTCGGCCCAGGCCAGCTGCGGTGCGGCGAGCATCGAACCAAGCGCGATCGACAAAGACAACACGAATGTCAGGTAGCGGTAGCGCATACACTGCTTGTTGCTGAAGTTTGTCATTGGCTATCGGCCTCACTCAATTGGTCGCTGCCGGCCGGAGCCGACCGCGCTATCGGTTCAACTCGTGACGGTTCAATCGCGGCCGGTTCCGGTACGACTGGCTCGAGCACCGCGACAGTGAGCTTGTCGTCGACCAGGTATTTGCCGGCAACTGTGCTCACTTGCTCAGCCGTTACCTCACGCAGCTTTTCGGTTATGCGTGCCGACGCGTCATACGGCAAGCCAAGCGAGCGCATCCTGGCAATGCGTGAGGCCTGACCATAAACCGAATCCTGACTATAGACTTGCGAAGCGATGACTTGCGCCTTGACCGTGCGCAGCTCTGCCTCGGTCACCCCCTGCTCAACCAGCAAGGCAAGCTGCTCGCGCCAGACACGCTCGACGTCGGCGACGGTCTTTCCCTGACCTGGGGTGAAACTGACATAGAACGCACCCGGTCCGCGCCTGAGACCATCGTAATCAGCGCTCACCGAATTCGCGACCCGTGTCTTGCTGACCATTTCGCGCTCCAGGCGCGCCGCTGAATATCCGTCCAGCACCCCGGCAAGAATCGACAGCGCGTAAGGTTCCCAGTCGCCTTCAACGTCTTTCAGCCGGGGAGCATGATACGCCATGGTCAACGATGGTAAGCGTGACGGAGCTTTCACTACGATACGGCGCGTGCCCTTTTGCTCCGGCTCTGCTCGCGGTTTCCTGGCCGGCAATGGCCGTGCTGCGATCGGCCCGAAGTACTTTGCGGCGAGGGCAAAGACTTGCTGCGCATCAACATCGCCGGCAACCACTAACACTGCGTTGTTGGGCGCATACCAGTTGTCGTACCAGGCACGCGCGTCGCCGAGCTGCATATTCTGCAGATCACTCATCCAGCCGACAACCGGTTGACGGTATGGATGCGCCAGATACATGGCAGCATTTAACCGTTCGAATACCATTGCGCGCGGATTGTCATCAACGCGTTGGCGGCGCTCTTCCATGACGACACGCATTTCTTTGCGGAATTCCGCCTCGTCGAGCTTCAAATTGACCATCCGATCGGCCTCCAAGCGCAGCGCCAACTCGAGATTGGATCTGTGAAGCTGTTGGTAGTAGCCGGTGTAATCGGACGAGGTAAACGCATTGTTACGCCCGCCGACCTCTGCGATCCTGCGCGCGAACTCGCCCGGAGCAGTACTCTCCGTGCCCTGAAACATCATGTGCTCGAGTACATGCGCAACGCCAGTGGTGCCACTGACTTCGTCCATGCCTCCGGCGCGGTACCACAGCATCGAAACCGCCACCGGGGCGCGCCGATCGACCTTTACGTATACCTCCAAACCATTGTCCATGGTCGTCGTGTGGACCCCGTTGACATCGGACTGAGCGGCGTGCAAAGCCGTACCCCATAGGGGTGCGCAGAACAGCATCAGCCGGCTGAGGCGCTTGGCGCCGTTTAAATTAAAACGATTTCGATCAAGGCAATTTCTATCAAAGCGATTTTGATCGAAGCGATTAACCGCATAGCGCCGGGCGGGGGCCGAAAAGTCGCTCCTGAGGGCGGGCCAGATGCGCGATACGAACTGCACGCGCAAGCGTTTCAAAGCGAATAGAATCATGCGTTGCATAATTGGGGGCGTGTCCTGCTGTGGTCAATGCCGCTTACGGGCGATAGCTTTATCGAATTGCCGGATGTGACACGCAATGAGTATGTTTAGTTTCCGGACAGGTAACAAGGTTTCTGAATTGGATAACGCGGGTGCGAAGGAGAATCGCCCATCCAAAAGCACGTTTGGCGGGCGGCTCAGGCAGAGCCTGGCGGCGACACGGGCGCGGCTTGGCAAGCAGCTGACCACGCTTTTGGCGCCCGGCCGCGCCGTCGATGACGAACTGTACGACGAACTTGAAACCATTTTGCTTACCTGTGACGTTGGCGTAGAAGCCACCCAGCACTTGGTGAACGCGACACGCGAACGGGTCAAACGCGGAAAAATCCGTGACGCCAGCGGTGTGCGTGACGCGCTCAGGGATGAGGTGCTGCAACTGCTCACCCCGCTCGAAGAAGCACTAAACGTGCGCGCGCAAAAACCGTTCGTGATCTTGCTGGCGGGGGTGAACGGGGCTGGCAAGACAACATCAATCGGCAAGCTGACCAAGCAACTGGTTGATGCGGGCCTTACGGTAGTGCTGGCCGCTGGTGACACGTTTCGCGCCGCCGCCGAACAGCAGTTGAAGGTATGGGGCGAGCGCAACCAGGTCAGCGTGATCGCACAGGAGGGTGGCGACGCAGCGGCGGTGATTTTCGACGCCATCCAGTCGGCGCAGTCAAAAGGGGTTGATGTCGTGCTGGCTGATACTGCCGGCCGTCTGCCCACCCAGGCGCATCTGATGGAGGAGTTGAAGAAAGTCAAACGCGTCATAGCCAAGGCAGTGCCGGACGCGCCACACGAAGTGCTGCTGGTGATCGACGCCAATACCGGCCAGAACGCAGTCAGCCAGGTCAAGGCTTTCGATCAGGCGCTTGGCGTGACCGGACTGATACTGACCAAGCTCGACGGCACCGCCAAGGGCGGTGCGATCGCCGGTATCGCCCGCTATCGGGGCATCCCGATACGTTACGTTGGCACTGGCGAGGGAATCGAGGATTTGCGACCATTTGATGCGGCAGTGTTTGTTGATGCGTTGTTCGCCTGAGACGTCCCGGCGCACGCCGCCCGAGTACCTACGGCATTTGGCGTACCTTTGGTGGCATCGATGATCACGGTCAGCCACGTCTCGAAACGTTATCCAGGTGGCTACGAAGCGCTGCGCAACGTTTCAGTGCAGGTCGAGCCCGGCGAAATGGTGTTCGTCACCGGCCATTCCGGGGCCGGCAAAAGCACCCTTCTGAACCTCGTCGGCGGCATC
>JBFKXV010000192.1:0-5615 GCA_041637935.1 Burkholderiales bacterium
ATAATTGATGACTGCCGGCCGGGAGTGCAGAACGTCGCCGTGCACCGACGCGCGAATATCGCTGGTCTGGGTATTGGCATTCTCGTCGAACTGGTCTTCTCCACGAATCCAGTCGATCAGATTGTCACGCTCGGTTGCATCAGCCACACCGAGTGCCGCAATCGAAATTTCCGCATTGGAAGTATCGAATGGGGTTAACGACAGGTCATCGCCGTTACCACAATAAACTCCGCCGCCCGCTGTACAGGTGAACAAACTGCGGCTGGCCTGCGACACCGCATGGTCGATGCGCAGTTGCTGTGCTACTCCGCCTTTCTCCACCAACTCGCCGTCCGGCGCGTCCGAGTTACCGCCGGCACCATTTTCAAGTGGCGTGCGGTAGCCCCAGAAGGTCGATGGCTCGGTCCAGAAACTGGTCGCCGTCGGCGCGACGAAACCGGTCAGCGGGTTTTCGGCGGGATCGCCATTCACATCGGCCAGAAACAGGCTGCTGGTAGCAGTGTCGAGCCCCAGCGTATACATCTTCAGATTGCCGAACCAGTAAGGCGCCTTGTTGGCGTCGGGACGAAAAACGCCGATGTAGACCTGATTGAGGTGCGTACCGCGTACATTGACGCTGACTGGCAGCGTCGATGAAGCAAACACGCTGTTGACAGCCTGGACTTCCTGAAAGATCTGATTGATCGCCGTGACGATATTGTTTGCATCTCCGCCGTCGACCGCGAAATACTTGCCATTGCCATTGGCCGCCATCGACTTGTACAAGGCTGTCGTAGCAGGTCCCTGGCCATTGCTGACCGGGTCAATTTCAATGGTGTAAGTGGTGACATGCTGATCGCCGGCCAAAGCGCCGTTCACGTCGGCATTGGCCATGAAACGCGCGTATTCGTCCGCCCAGTTGCCCTGCTGCCCACTTGGGTTGATGGAAATGGTATCCGGCGGTGACTTGCCGACCAGCCCCGACAACAGCCCCTCGGCCGTGTTCAGCGAACTATTGTTGTCATTGGGCGCGCCGTTGCTGATGTATATCAGGATGTTTCTCTGACAACCGTCGGTGATCGGGCTGGTGTAATCGGTTGCCGCCGCGGAGGACAGCGCATTCCCGGGTAATGCATAAACCTTGTTGGATCCGGTCAAACCGGGAATGTTGTTTCCCGTGTAATCGCGTTTGACCTTGATGCCGGAACGCGCGGTCTCACCGGCAAAATAAGTATAGACTTCGTGCATAGCCAGCGACACGGTCGCGTTGTTGCCTTTGTCGTCGTTTTGGTGCAGGCCAAGAATCATCGACGTCATCGCAGTGCGGTTGGTGCCCGTCATCTGACGCACCGCCGCGCGAACGTAACCGCCGTCGGGACCGCTGTTGCCGGCACCGGTCTCGGTGTACATCATTAGCCCGACATTGAAGTCATCGGTCATGCCACTGAACACCGTGGCCAGCGCAGTGATTTCATTGGTGAAACGTGAGTTCCAATTGGCGGTGTTGTCGAGGAAGATGAGGACGTTGGGCCGCTGCGCAGCATAGGCGGGGTTGGCAAGAAATAGATCCGTGTCATCATTGACGGGATCGAACGCGGCAATCGCGGTGCTGGTGCCGGCTAGAAGCGCCGCCGAGGCGAATAGCAAAGTCGTGAGAGCATTTTTCATATGAATGACTCCGGATATTTAGACACAGTAGCCTGCAAGCATGCGCACCCGCACGCCCTGTGAGACCGTAGCAGTGGCACCAGTGAAGCCATCGGTTGCCTGAACGTCAACAGTCCACAGCGTGTCTTCCGGTGAGAGTTGCATCACGGCGCTGAATCCGGCGGCGGGTACTGCGTTCAGGCAGCGGCGATTCGAGACGGTTACATTGATCCCCGCCGGGAGGTTGCCCACGGTGATCGCCTGCGTCGGATCGGAAAACGCGTCAATGCGCCCGACCACTTCCTCGATACCAAGTTGGGCCGCAGACTCCACGCGTTGCACCGCCTGCACGTTTCCAATCAGTCTCAGTTGCGTGGTGCTTATCCGGGAAGAGGCCACGGCGATCATCGTCATCGCAACGAGCAGGATCAGACTGATAAACAGAACCGATCCTTGCTGCTTGCTTCTCATGTTCATTGCTGCGTTTACCCTGTTGTTGGCGTTCATGGTCTTCCTCATCCACAGCGGTCACATGGGAATTTCGCGGCGCCCGCTCAGATTGATCAGGCGCACGGCCGTGTTATAGGCATGTCTCTTGAAATTACCGCCCGGTGTGGCGGCGCTCAGTCCCAGACCGAGGTCGTATGTCTTGTTGTCCGTATAGCTGTTGTCCGGGCGGTAGGTGCGCGCGAGCACGTGTGCCTCGCCTTGCACGACATTGGTCCACTCCGCCACGGCACCCGGATTCGCCGATGTGCAGCCTGCGGTGACCCCGGCGTTGACACCGGAGCCGGGATCGGTGTCGAAACAGTCAGCGGCGCCGTCGCCTATCAGGCCGGTGACCGAATTGACGGTAGACGGCAGGTCATCAATGCCGAAATCAAACTGAATGTTCTCCACCCCGGCCACCAAAGACACGATAGACATTTGCGCGACGCCACCTGCAGCCGAAAGCTCGAGACGTTTCAAAGTGGGGATCGGGCTGCCATCGTCATCAGCGGCCCCGGTGCAACTCGCTCCGCCACCGGCGGGCATGGCGCAGGGCGCGACGAAATAAATGTGCACCAGATAGCGCTGTATCGGCGCCGCCGTGACGCCATCCCGGTTGAGAATGGTTGCCACAGTCCCGTCGGCCTTGTTGACCAAACCAATCGGCGCACTGTCACTACCGAGCTGCAGCTCGGCGCTGATGGGGTTAGCCTGCAAATAGATGGCACCCTGCTCTGGCGTGTCGACCGAAGTCAATGCCTCGCTGTCGGCCCGCCTCACAACGAGAATATCTGTTCCCGGTACGAAATCGGCAGCGTCCAGACAGGTGAGCGGCGAGGCAAGCGGTGCGTCATAGGCCTGAACCGGAAACGCCATTGCCTGCAACATCGCCGCAAGATTGCTCGTCTCGCAGGGATCCGGCAGGCCGGCACCCGCGACCGGCAACGTGCTCAACTGACCAAAAAAGCCGGCATGACGCAAGTCGTACGCGATGAACTCGAGCGCCTGGCGCCCGTTTTCTATTTGCTCCGATGATGCCTGTGACTCGCGCCCGGTCCGGCTCGACGCAACATAAGCGGAAGTCAAACCACTCAGAACAATCAGTCCGATGGTCATCCCGACCATCAATTCGGCGAGTGTGAAGCCGGCGTGACGTTTAATTGCACGATTAGTCATGGCGTTCAGTTCACAAGGTTGGCGATTCGAATCGTCTTGCTGACGGCACGACGTTGTGTATCCGGTCCGTACAGTCCGTTCGCACAACTCACCGCTGGTGCCATGGTCGGCACCATGCCCTGCCAGACCACGATCACGGTATATAAATCAGTGACAGGATCAAAACTGATGCAGCCGCGGGCGCCAATCATGGCCCCGGTGTTGACACCGCCCTCGCTTTCAGCGGCACCCTTGAGCAACAAATCCCATTCAGTCATGCCACGCTCGGCGATCGCGCGCGTCTGCGCGGTTCCGGCGACGGCGGTGCACGTGGTATTGCCGCGATGATCCGTGCCGTCGGTGCCGAGATATGGCACTCCACCCGCTCCGGTTACCGCATAACACGGCGATGCATAGCGGTTCGCAGACATGCGATCGACAATATCGTCGAGCAGAAGCATCGCCTGCGCTCTTTGATAAGCCTCGAAATGCGAGGTCTGTGTTTTCGCCTGAAGGCCAACGATGCCGAGCAAGCCGACCAGCAAAATGACCATCGCCATCAGCGATTCCATCATCGCAATACCGGCCTGACGCGACTTCCCGCATCCAGCAGGTGCTGTGATCCCCGGCCCTCTAGGCACAAGTACCGTCATTTCGCTCTCCCGGATTGAGTTTTGCGCGACCACCGGGATCGATAACCACGCAGCGCGTGTATCCCGTGGCCGCCGACACCGTGAACAAGACGACCCCCGGCGTGGTGAGCCGACCGTTCGGCTGGTAGCTCACGCCGGCAAGTGGTCCCGAAAGGACAAGACTTGGCGCAGGCTCTCTCTTAGAAAGAATATTTCCGCCGGATTCGACTTCCCAGCCTTCCTGCCACCCAGCTCCAACCGGAGTCACTGACACCGTTGCGTTGCGTTTTACAGCCTCACTGCGTGCAAAACTCAGCGCCGACACAAGCGAATAGGCGGTGGAGCGGGTCTGGTTACTTGCCAGTATCGATCCGTACATCGGCGCCGCAAGCGTCGACACCAATACCAACACGCTGAGAGTAACGACGAGTTCGATTACCGTGAAACCGCGCATCGGCAGCCCGGTTGTGGTTGGCGCGCTCACTCGGCCTCCCATTTGGCAAGCGGAGCCATGTCACCATCGCTCGACAACGTCATCACCCCATCGACCGCCTGGTTTCCGCCCGGCGTCGCGGTAATCACGTAGCCGGGAACCGGACCACCGGTCAAAGTGATGGTGATGGCGTAATGTTGTGCCACCCTGGCAGGGGTCTCTAATCCTAGACCGGTATCACCGATATCGGTGGCAAAGGCGCGCGCATCGAGCAGATACATTTCCTGTCGATTCGCGACCTCCAACATGAACTGCTGCGTGGCCGTACGATTGGCCCGAATCACATAATTCTGATATGAGCCGTAAGATGCGGAAGCCAAGATTCCGACAACGGCAACGGTCACGACCAGCTCGACCAATGTAAAGCCATGGCATTGCTTGCGCACACCACGGCGTGATGCAGTCGATGGAGCCTCAGAGATGTTCGCGTTCATGACCTCGTCCTTCTGGCATTGGCAACCGTCGTGAGGTTCGAGAACGCTTGAGTCCGGCCGAACGCAGGAATGGCCGCACAGAAGACAACACAGGTATGATTTTTTAGTTTTTGCCTGTATCGATTTACTGGCGGTCCCGCTGTCTTGGGAGCACGTGGCTCCTTTAGACCGGTGACTTTGCGTCCCCGCCTTTCGACGGGTTTGCCCTGTTTCAGTACAAAGAGCCGACTTCCGACTCCCTTCCCTTTCTGTACCGTGGCTCAACAGTGCCACATGGCCAGACGTGGCCGCAAGCCGGCCTGCGACAAACGGTCAGAAAGTACCGACGAACGGCAACATCACCATGCTACCTGCCGAACAGCGGCACTGATCAGCACGTAACTTCGGCGATTACTACGTATCAGTCGTGCATTTTGCGGGCCAGCATGCCGCCCAACACCTGCCGCGCCGCACTATTCCGTGATGCCGACCACACCAAGTATGAACGTATAACTGAATGCGATCTCCTTAAGAAAATCGTAGCGCCCCGATGCCCCGCCGTGACCGGCGTCCATATTGATCCGCAATAACAGCGGGTTGTTGTCCGTCTTGAGGCTGCGCAATCTGGCAACGTATTTGGCAGGCTCCCAGTACATCACCTGACTGTCGTTAAGCGATGTCTCTACCAGCATCGCCGGATACTCGCCCGGCACTATGTTGTCGCAAGGCGAGTATGACAACATGTAGTCGAAGTAGGATTTGTCAGCCGGGTTGCCCCACTCTTCGTATTCACCCGTGGTCAAAGGC
>JBFKXV010000193.1:0-5610 GCA_041637935.1 Burkholderiales bacterium
AAAGCCTCACCCACAGCCTCGAACATCTCGATGGAAACCACAAAATCAAACTGGCCCTCGACATCACGGTAATCGCAGATTTCGGTTCGCACCTGCCGGTCGAGGCCAGCCTGGCGCATACGCCGGGAACAGAAAGTCCACTGCTCTTCGGATAGCGTGATTCCATGTACGCTTGCGCCGCGCTCGCGCGCCGCGACTTCCGCGAATCCGCCCCAACCACAACCGATCTCGAGTATCCGATCGCTCGCTTGCACATCAAGGCAATCGAGGATTCTGCGGTATTTCGCCAGCTGCGCGTCCTCGAGGCTAAGGCCGAATTCAGAACCGAACAACGCCGAAGAGTAGGTCATCGTCCGGTCGAGCCAGGCGCGGTAGAAATCGTTACCGAGGTCATAGTGAGCGTGAATATTGCGCCGCGCGTTACTTCGTGTATTGCGCCGCATCAGGTGCCGCAGGCGATAGAAAATTTTTCCCCACCAGCTGCCGCGCATCGCCATTTCAAGGGCGTCCCGGTTTTGCAACGCCAGTTCGAGCAACGCAGCAAGATCAGGCGTGTCCCATTTTGCTGCCATGTACGCTTCCGCAAACCCGATATCACCCGACTTCAGAACATCGGCGCAAACACTCCAGTCGCGTACACGCAGAGTCGCGTCCCGGCCTGTGACGTCACCCTCGAAGACCAAGCACTTGCCCTCCGGGGTAACGAATTCAAGACGCCCGTGCCGTAGCCGCGACAGCAAGGACAGCAGAACGCGTCCCGCCCGCGGCACCGCCGGTAACGCCTGGCGCAGAGTTACCTCGCCCGCTGACGTCTGCAGCGGCCTCATCTGGTGGTCTCCTGTTGCGGCGGAAGCGGTTTCGGAACGTAGCGCACACCCCGCAACCACAGCTTCAGCGCCTGCAGGTGGATGCGCGCCATGACGCCCAGTGTCATCCACGGGTAAAGAAAGAATGCCCTGAGCAACCCGGCGACGTTGAAAGTCGACGCATTGCCCCAGATGGCGGTGAGCAGCAAACGCCCTTGCGCGTCTTCATAATCAATATTGACGTGACAGGACGGATACTCCGAGCGGAAGCGGAACACGTACTTCCCCTCGATTTCACAGAACGGTGATACGTGAAACACCTTGCGCGCCTGCAATACGTCATCGGGCTCGATGACGTTTCCATCGGCGTGCGTCAGCAAGTAATTATGATGCTCGCCAAAAGTGTTGTTGACTTCGCACAGGATGGCTCGCAATCCGCCATTGCGGTCGTGGCATAACCAGAAACTGACCGGGTTGAATACATAGCCAAGCACTCTTGGAAAGGTCTGCAGTACCACCTCGCCGTCAGCCGTGTGAACACCTTCTCGTCGCAACAATTGGCGAATCCACGGCTCGGGAGGTGTCCCGTCGCGAGCGCCGTGATCACCGAAGCGGAACGAAAACAGGTTCCAGCGGTTAATGGAAAAGAACGGGCTTCTGATCTCATTCAGCTTCGACAACGGAAGGCGCATGAAGAACACCCGGTAACGGAACGTGTTGCGCCGCGGGCGCATGCGTGCATGCATGACGTTGCCGAAGTAGATCGCCGGCTTCACGCCACACTCCTGGTTTCGAACTCGGCCGCGCGGCGCTGCTGCCAAGGTGCTGTGATCCCGAGTCCGTTTACCACTTTGAGCGCCGAGCGCAGCCCGTCTTCATGAAAACCGTAGCCGCTCCACGCACCACAGAACCAGGTGTTGTTTTTGCCCTGTATCAGCGGCAACTCGCGCTGCGCCTCGATGGCGTCACCATCGAAAACCGGGTGCGCATAGTCGAAGCGCTCGATCACCGAGCCCGCTTTTGGCTCATGAGTCGGATTCAATGTCACCATGATCGGCTGTTCGAAGGGCAGCGGTTGCAGACGATTGATCAGATAGCTGACGCTGACCGGCCGGCCTTCGGGCCCGGTACTCCCGGCGACGTAGTTCCAGGCAGCCCAGGCATCTCGTGAGCGAGGCAGCAGCGAAACATCGGTATGCAACACGGCGTGGTTCATTTGATAACGCACGCGCGACAGCACGCGATGTTCGGCAGCAGACAGGTCTCCGAGTATCTTCAAAGTCTGATCACTGTGACAGGCAAATACCGCTTGAGAAAATGCCTCGGTTGCCCCAGCGGCAGTCCGAATCAGGACGCCTTGCGGCTTGCGCACGGCAGATGCAACCGGCGTCGCCAAGCGCACATCGCTGATGCCTGCAGCAAGTTTCCGTACATACTCGCGTCCGCCACCGCGCACTGTCTTCCAGGCCGGGCGATTCGACAGCCCCAGCAAGCCGTGGTTGTGGCAGAAGCGGAAGAACGTTTCTGCGGGGTAATCAAGCATCCGCAAAGTGGGGCACGACCAAATCGCGCCGCTCATCGGTAGCAGGTACCAATCACGAAATGCACGACCAAATCCGCGCCGATTCAGGAAATCGCCCAGCGAGCCTTCGCTGCCACGACCGGTCATCAGCGCCTGGGTGCTTTCACGGTTGAACCGGAGTATTTCCTTGAGCATGCGCCAGAACTCGGGTTTGATGAGGTTGCGTTTCTGGGCAAAAATGGTCGCCAGGTTGTTGCCCGCCCACTCGAGTTTTTCTTCGTCAACCCGCACACTGAATGACATGTTGCTCATCGCGTGCGCTACGCCTAGCTGTTCGAACAATGCAACAAGATTCGGGTAGGTACGATCGTTGAAGACGAGGAACCCGGTGTCAACCGGCGCGTGGATGCCGCCGACCGTGACGTCCACCGTATTAGTGTGGCCACCCAAATAGCTGTTAGCCTCGAACAAAGTGACCTGGTGGCGACGCGACAGCATCCACGCGGCCGACAAGCCAGCGATGCCAGCACCGATCACAGCTATTCTTTCGCGTTTCATGTTAGTCAACGATTCCTGTTAGCTGTCTTCAACTGAAAGGTTTGCCCGGTGAGTCAAACTTATATGTCACTGCGCAGTTTTAGATCACTGCGCAGTGCCACGGAACCGGGCGCTGGAGCGTGAGCAGCAGACCGCGCACAGGTGCGCTCGTCACTGAGCGGCGTGGATTCGCCCGCTGCCTGTAAGGCATGGCGCTCGACATAGCCGATCGGGCGTAACTCGAGCCAGGGCGTCATGGTCGGCCCTGAGCTAAAGCTGACAGCCTGCGCGTGCGAGGCCATATAGAACAGCAAGTCGTCCGACCCGGCGGCAGCGTCCTTCCCGGCATAATTAGCCTGTGCCGGACCGCCTGTGCCGAACACACCCGTTCCCGACAGGTCATGACCGTCGCGATCGGCAGCCAGACGAACAGCGCCTTGACCATCAGAAGCATGGGCATCAGCCACAACCATCTGAAATTCGGTGGTATTCGTCATGCCTTGCGGGCAAGGCAGATCGCTATGCGCAGCCATCGGAAGCAACAGAATCATCAAAATGTTCATGTTTTGTCCTAGTCAAAACAGCGAGAAGGTGCTAAATTAGCGCCTAAATCGACATCAGTCAACTATTTTGTCTAGGACAATTCAAATATGGCTCACGACCTAAAGAGCGATTCGGCGACAATTCTGTTCAATATCAGCGCGGTTGAGCGCGAGACAGGCCTCTCCAAAGACACCCTCCGCATGTGGGAGCGTCGCTATGACTTCCCGCACCCGGTTCGCGACACCAATGGCGATCGTGCCTACACCACCCAGCAGATTAAAAAATTACGTTTAATCAAAAGGTTGTTAGATCAAGGGCATCGGCCAGGCAAGATCATCGGACTCGACGACGCACACCTGCAGAGGCTCGCCACGGATCCGGCTGGAGACCAGCCCCAGCGACAGGACGTCGCGGTCTATATTCAGTTGCTCCAGTCCCATGAAGCGCTCGAACTGCGGCGGCATCTGTCGCAGGCAATCGCACGCCAGGGGCTGCAGAAGTTCGTCGTCGATACAGTGGCGCCGCTCACCGAAACCGTCGGTGACGCCTGGATGCGTGGCGAGATCGCCGTTTTCGAGGAACACCTCTACACCGAATTGATGGAAGGCCTGCTTCGCAATGCCATCTCCGCGCTGCAGCCGCAGGGAGGCGTGCCACGCATGCTGCTGACCACGCTTCCCAACGAACATCACGGTCTGGGCTTATTGATGGTCGAAGCAATGCTCACCATGGAGAACGCACTGTGCATTGCACTTGGAACCGAAACACCGGTGACCGAGATCTCGCAGGCTGCGCAGGCGCACAAATCAGATATTGTGGCGTTGTCCTTCAGCGGCGCCTACCCGGAAACGAAGGCAGTTGAGGCGTTGCGGGAACTGCGTGCGCTGCTGCCCGAACCGGTGCTGCTGTGCGCTGGCGGGGCAGGCGTTGCACGTATTCGCCGCCGTCTCGACGGCATTCACTTGATTGCCGACCTTGAGAAAATGTGCGAACTTGTCAGACAATGGCGCGCTGAACATTCAAGCTACTGAAACAATGGACATCTCGCGGGGGGCCCACGCGTCGTCGGTTTTCGCCGGGAGCTTCGCTGAACTTGTTGATGGTTTCGGCTGACAAAGCCTAGCCTCGCTAATATCGAGTGCTCTCGCCGAGCACTCTCAAAACACCATGCTATATCCAGAATTGTTCAAACAATTGGAAGCCTTGCGGTGGAATCTCGAAACCGACATTCCCTGGTCCGAGTTCGACCGCAACAAGCTATCGGACGAGCAGGCACTCACCATCAAGATGAATGCCATCACGGAATGGGCAGCGCTGCCTGCGACCGAGATGTTCCTGCGTGACAATCACGACGACAGTGACTTCTGCGCCTTTATGTCGGTCTGGTTCTATGAAGAGCAGAAGCACTCGCTGGTATTGATGGAATATCTGCGGCGCTTTCGACCCGACCTTTTGCCAACCGAAGACGAGCTGCACGCGGTCAGGTTCGAATTCGATCCGGCGCCGCCGCTGGAAACGCTGATGCTGCACTTCTGCGGCGAGATCCGGCTCAACCATTGGTATCGATGTGCCGCCCGCTGGCATACCGAACCGGTGATACAGCACATCTACGAGATCATTTCAAAAGATGAGGCGCGTCACGGCGGCGCTTATCTGCGTTACATGAAGAAAGCAATCGAGCAAGTGGGCGACGTTGCCCGCGCAGCATTTGCCAAAGTTGGCGTGCTCATGGCATCCAGCGCCCGCAATCGCAAGCCGCTGCATCCGACCAACCTGCATGTCAACAAGGGACTTTTCCCGAACGATACGGTGCAAAGCCGGCTGCCGGACCCGCAATGGCTGGAACACTGGCTCGATCAACAGATCAAGTTCGACCGGGACTGGGAGGCACGCGTCGTCAAAATGATATTGCATAACCTTTCCGGCCTGCTCGGACAACCATTCACGTCGTCACAGGACCTGAACCGGTTCCGCAAACAACTGGTGGCCGCCCCGGCCTGAACAATCGCCGGCAGCATCTAGTGTAGTGCTTCACTAT
The DNA here is from genome assembly GCA_041637935.1 of Burkholderiales bacterium. Lineage (GTDB taxonomy): Bacteria > Pseudomonadota > Gammaproteobacteria > Burkholderiales > Eutrophovitaceae > SG8-40. The sequence goes on from JBFKXV010000193.1 coordinate 5,447, forward strand.
TAACGGCACAAAAGATGGCGAGAATCGCCCTCATACTTCGTTACAAATCCTCGCGAGGTGTGCAACCTCGCTGCGGTTTGCGCCTTGTCTGAGGTCGATTTCGCCACTTTTGTTCATTTAAACGCAGGTTCAATCTTCCAACATAAGCGCCATGAACAGTGAAG
>JBFKXV010000194.1:0-5591 GCA_041637935.1 Burkholderiales bacterium
CCGATTCGGGACTGCCGTATGAGCTGTATCCCTCCTCGCCGGTCCAATCCGGCTGCGTCGGCTGCTCGGGTGTCGCGGTCTCACTGGAGCTAGTCGTCGTCGCGACGCTGGCCTCCTGCCCCGCGGCGGCGGCCGCGTCCTGCGATTCTTCCTCCTCCTCACGCTCGAGCAGCGGATTTTCCTGCAGGAAGCGCTCGATCTCCTGGTTCAATTCAAGCGTCGACAGTTGCAATAGGCGAATCGATTGCTGCAACTGTGGCGTCAGCGTCAGGTGCTGAGACAGCTTGAGCTGCAGTGAGTGCTTCATGCCGGGACCAGTGCGGAGTGGATTAGGATGGGGACCGAGTGGCGCATTTACAGACGGAAATGTTCGCCCAAATAGACTTTTCTTACACTTTCATTATAAACGATTTCTTCAGGCTCTCCGCAGGCTAGGACGGACCCGTCGTTGATAATGTAAGCGCGATCGCAGATGCCCAGGGTTTCGCGGACATTGTGGTCAGTGATCAGGACGCCGATTTTACGTTCTTTAAGAAATCGGATGATTTTCTGAATATCGAGCACCGCGATCGGGTCGACCCCGGCGAAGGGCTCGTCGAGCAAAATGAAGCGTGGATCGGTGGCCAGTGCCCGCGCGATTTCAGCGCGGCGACGTTCCCCGCCGGACAAGCTGATTGCCGGGCTGTTCTTGAGGTGGGCAATGTGCAGCTCGTGCAGCAGTTCGTCGAGGCGGGCTTTGCCCTTGTCAGCGCCATCATGGCCACTGAGTTCCAGCACCGCCTTGATGTTTTCGGCCACGGTCAGCTTGCGAAAAATCGACGCCTCCTGTGGCAGGTAGCTGAGTCCGAGCCGTGCCCGTCGGTGAATTGGCATGTGGGTGAGCGTTCGCTCGTCGAGATAGAGCTCGCCGCCATCGACCGCGGTTAGCCCCACCATCATGTAGAAACAGGTGGTCTTGCCCGCGCCGTTGGGGCCGAGCAAACCGACAACTTCGCCGCTCTCCACCTCGAGCGATACATCCTTGACCACAGTGCGCGCCCGATAACGTTTTTTCAGGCGGTCTGCGCGCAGTTTGCTCATCGAACAGTCAGCTTGCGCACACGAAAAAGGCGTCGAATGCCGGTCAACGATTGGCACCGCCGGGCTGCGATTGCGTTGACTCGGTGCTATCGTCTTGTGCCTCGTCGTTACGAGGCTGAATGATCGCGCGCACACGGCCACCGGTGCTGCCTGTTGTACCAGGTTGGTCGCCCATCACTTCGAAGAACTCGGTCAGCGCGCTGTACGAAATGTAGTTGCCGCGCACCTCGTCGCCGCCGCGCGTCAACTTCGCATTGATGAAAAGCTCGACCTTCTCTTCCTGGCCGCGATATTCGAGCCGTTCCGCCTCGCCTTCAATGAAGTCCTCGTAGCCCTCACGCTTTTGTCTGAAATAGGCTGGCTTTCCGTATGCGACGCCGGACTGGAAGCCGCTTTCATCCTGGCTGACGATAATACGGTCGGCTTTGAGCATCAGTGTTCCCTGCGTCAGCACCACGTTTCCCTGGAAAACCGCTTCCTTTTTCTGGTCGTCGATTTCGACCTTGTCCGCTTCGATATTAACCGGTTTGTCGCGATCGGCCCGCTCTGCCTGTGCCGATAGACACAACGCGCCGAGCATCGTCGCGACCAACAAGCGGCGCAAAGCGTGCCGCTTTTCAGCGCTCTTCGCTTGGTGCTGCTGCGGCCCTGGATCTGGGTGTTTCATAGTGTGCTGTAACGGTCGATAACAGCCGGATTTTCATAGTCTTGTTGTCAAATTCTAAGCCAACCGAGCGGGCCGTGGAATTTCCTTCGGTCATCGTTACCGGTTGATCGGTCTGGGCGATTTCCTTCTCGGGCATGACGTGCATGTAGTCAGTGGCGACTCCAAGCGGTGGGTTCGACCCGTAGGCCGGGCGTGAAATTGTCACGTTGCCGCGAAAGTAGACGTTGTCACCTCCGTCCTCCACTTCGGCAGTATCGGAGCGAACCTTAAGCGGCGCCCGTTCATAGTCATAGTAGAGCAAACTTGGTGATGCGAGCAGGGAGCCGCTCTCGTCGGAATAGTGTGTTAGCCGCGTCCCAGCCAGTTCGTAGCGCCGGGTGCCGTCCGGGTTCATGCGAATTGCCATGAAACCTTCCATATAGAACTCCGGGTCCTTTTCGGCGGCACTGATTGCCTGTCGCTCAGGCAGGCGCACTCTGGAATCGAGCCATCCGGTCAAGGCCACGAGCAGAAGCAACAGAATCACCGGGAACCAGGCGACGAGCCGATCCTTGATCATGCGAGGTAGCTACCGACTTGGCCCTGCCAGGTGCCCTGTGCCCGCATGATCAGTTCGCAGGCTTCCCGCACGGCCCCCCGGCCGCCGCTGGTGTGGGTGACGAAGTGCGCTTGCTCGCGCACCTGCTTCACGGCGCCGGGTGGCGAGAGCGCAAGTCCGCAGCGTTGCAGCACCGGCAGATCCGGCAAGTCGTCGCCCATGTAACACACTTGTGCGTCTTGCAGCCCGAGCCGTTCACGCAAATCCGCATAAGCGGTTAGTTTGTTCTCCGCACCCTGGATGAGATGGTCGATTGCCAGTTCGGCGGCTCTTGTCTTGACCGATGCCGACGATCGACCGGTCAGGATCCCGGTGCTGACGCCGCTGGCCCTGAGCAACTTCAGCCCAAGACCGTCCAGGATATTGAACGGCTTGAACGATTCGCCGCGTTCCGAGACGAACAGCGTACCATCGGTCATCACGCCATCGACGTCAAACAGCGCCAGCCGTATCTTGCTGGCCCGCTGCGACACGTCCTCGCTCATATCACTTTCGCCTGCATTAAATCGTGCGTGTTGAGTGCGCCAACCAGTTTTCCATGCTCATTGACGACCAGAATCTGGTTGATCTTGTGATCCTCCATCGTCTTCACCACCTCCACCGCCAGTCTGGTCGACTCGACGGTTCGCGGCGATCTCGTCATTGCGTCTGTTACCGGGATCGAGCGAATGTCGCTGCCGCGTTCGAGCTGCCGGCGCAGGTCGCCGTCGGTAAATATACCGACTGGCTCATCGTCGCGAACAATCGCCGTCATGCCCATTCCCTTGCGCGACATTTCCAGAATGGCGTCGTTGAGCATGACGTTTTCGGGCACTCGCGGAATCGCGTCACCAGTGCGCATGACGTCGGATACATGGGTGAGCAGCCGGCGGCCAAGGCGCCCGCCCGGGTGGGATCGTGCAAAATCTTTCTCGCTGAAGCCACGTGCCTCGAGCAAAGCAACGGCGAGTGCATCACCGAGTGCCAATGCTGCGGTGGTGCTCGCCGTCGGCGCAAGGCCAAGCGGACAGGCCTCTTCCGAGACGCTCGCATTCAGATGCACGTCAGCTTCCTTCGCCAGCGACGACGCCGGGTTGCCAGTGATGGCGATCAATTTTGCACCTTCGCGCTTGATGATGGGCACGATCACGAGCAGTTCGCCGCTTTCTCCGGAATTCGACAACGCAATGAGGACGTCACCGCGGGTGATCATGCCAAGGTCGCCGTGACTCGCGTCTGCCGGATGCACGAAGAATGCCGGCGTCCCTGTACTTGCCAAAGTCGAAGCGAGTTTGCTCGCAATGTGTCCTGACTTGCCAATGCCGCTGACCACGATACGGCCGTCACATCCCAGGATGATCCGCAACGCTGTTGCGAATGATTCGTCAAGTCGCAGGGCGATTTCGTCGACGGCGCGCGCCTCAATGCCAAGAACGCGCTTGGCAAGTTCGATCGCCTCTTGCGGTGACAGTTTTCCGATGCTGTTCATCGGCGCGAAGTATAACGCAGGGGGGCTTGCGAAATGTTATTGGTGATGTGCCGCCCAGCGCCAACGAGATGTACGAGCATCGGTTGTCCCGATACACTTGAACTCATGTCCAGTCTTTTTCTGATCGTTCGCTGCGTGGCTTATGCACGGCACGCTTGAACTGGTCCTCATACTGCTGCTCGCCGCAGTGGTTGTCGTCGCCGTGTTCCGCCAGCTTGCGCTGCCGGCGCTGCTAGGCTATCTGCTCGTTGGCGTCCTCATCGGGCCAAATGCGCTTGGTCTCGTCAGCGACAGTGCCGAAACGCGCTACCTCGCCGAATTCGGCGTCGTCTTCCTGATGTTCAGCATCGGGCTCGAGTTCAGCCTCGCAAAACTGCTCACCATGCGCCGCCTCGTGTTTGGACTGGGTGCCGCACAAGTCGGAATCAGCATCGCACTGATCGTTTTTGTCGCCATGTTAACCGGTACCGACTGGCGCGCCGGGCTGCTGCTTGGTGGCGTGTTTGCCATGTCGTCGACTGCAATTCTGGCGAAAATGCTGGCCGAGCGGCTCGAGTTGAATGCGCCGCATGGCAGACAGATTGTCGGGATTTTGCTATTTCAAGATCTGGCGGTTGTGCCGCTGCTAATCGTGATACCGGCGCTGGCTCGGGGTGCCGAAACGGTGCTGGCTGCACTCGGTCTGGCGGTGGTCAAGGCCGCAGTGGTGCTGTTGGTGCTGCTTTATTTCGGTCAGCGATTGATGCGGCCCTGGTTTACTTTGGTTGCAAAACAAAAATCATCCGAGTTGTTCGTTCTCAACGTATTGCTGATCACGCTTGGACTGGCCTGGGTCACAGAGCTTGCCGGGCTATCGTTGCCGCTGGGCGCGTTCCTCGCCGGTATGCTCATTTCCGAAACGGAATACCGTTATCAGGTCGAGCAGGATATCAAGCCGTTCCGTGATGTTCTGCTGGGACTGTTTTTCGTTACCGTCGGCATGATGCTCGACCCGGCAGCGTTGATCGATTACTGGTATTGGATCATCGGCCTGTTGGTGTTGATTCTGGTGGGGAAAACCGTGATTGTCGGCGGCCTCGGGCGGCTGTTCGGGATGGACCCCTCGGTGTCTTTTCGCTCCGCTTTGGCGCTGGCCGGTGGCGGCGAATTTGGTCTGGTGCTGCTCGCGCAAGCGGCCAATCTCAGTGTTGTCGATGACGTCAGGATGCAGATCGCCCTGGCGACCTTGATCCTCTCAATGCTGATATCGCCGTTTCTGATCGAATACAGCGAACGCATGGTGCGCCGTTTCAGTGGTGCGGAATGGATGAACCGCGCCATGGCATTGCATAACATCGCGGTGCAGAGCATGGGCACAGAGCAGCATGTCATCATCTGCGGGTATGGGCGCAGCGGCCAGAATCTTGCCCGTTTTTTCGAACGCGAAGGCGTCGGTTTCATTGCGCTGGATTTCGATCCGCAGCGGGTGCGCGAGGCGGCCGCGGCTGGTGAAAGCGTGGTTTTTGGCGATGCGGCCCGGCGCGAGGTATTGATCGCCGCCGGTTTACTGCGCGCCAATGCGCTGGTCGTATCGTATGCCGATACCGCTTCTGCACTGCGCATACTGAGCTTGGTGCAGGAGTTGCGACCCGGCCTGCCGGTGGTGGTACGTACATTGGATGACAGTGATATCGACCAGCTCAAACAAGCTGGCGCCGCCGAGGTCGTCGCAGAGATACTGGAAGGCAGCCTGATGCTGGGAGCACATGCACTCATGCTGCTCGGCGTGCCATTCAATC
>JBFKXV010000195.1:0-5581 GCA_041637935.1 Burkholderiales bacterium
CCAGGGAATTCGATACGAAGTGGACGGGCCATGCATGGAGGCTAGGCTGAGTCGAGGCAAAAAACAAGGCCTGACCCCGGTTTTTCTGCTCATGCAGCTGATCATCGGGACTAACTGCAAACGCCGTAAGACGATGTTTATCTCATTCGTAATCGACATCCAGACCCAGTTCCTCAACAGCCTCGCATAGATACATGAACGCTTCTGCTTCGCGGCTCATCGAGACCTCGGGAAAACTTGTGATCCATCGATCGATCGCGCCGAGCTTGCCGTCGAGAGCCGAGGCAAGACTGTGTTTGTCAGCATCAGTAGCTGCTTCAACGACATCACTGCGGATTGCATCGTCACCAATGCCCCACGTCACGGCCAACGGCAACAGGCTTCTAATTTCAACGGGTACGTTCGCTGGCTGGAGATTCATTTGTTGCCTGTATTTCTCGAGTTCTTTGTCGTTACTTTTTTCTCGAATCTCATTTCCGGTGAGTTTATCGAGCCAAACAAAGAAACTCTGGAACAGCAAGACGATGCCGTCTGTTATAGGGCCGGTCACGTATTTGTACAACAGTAGAGACAGCCTCGTTGGCCAATCAAATTTCATGAGAGCAGTTAACTTTGAAATAATTGTATCGGTCATGCCGCGCTGATCATCGGCGCACCGGCCATTGCGAACAGATGTCGAAGTGTATGATTTCCGCGCGGCGTCTTGCTTTCAGGAAGCAAGAACCGGACTTAGATTACCGGGGCGCTGAGGGGCCAGTCAGCGGAGCTCGCGTGATAAAGAAGCAGCTATCAGAAAAGCGTCACGGCGAGTCAACCACGACGCCGGCAACGCCTGTGCCCTTCTCGGTATTGGCACGTCGGCGTAACAGCATCTCGCCGTTGTCGACTCCGGTTGAGTAACGGTCGTCGCCGTTCTGGTCGAACAGAATGCCGAGACTGTAAACCGGATCTGCTGCCCGGAAATGATAGTTGTTTCCCCCGGCAGCGCCTTGAGTGTCACGCGCCGAGGACCAGTACCAGTCGTCACCGACAACGTCGTGCAACAGAGCGCGCGACTGTTGCGCGGCCGCACCCTGACTCAACGAATATGCGCGGTAGACGTCATCACCTTGCACGTCTAACAGCAATGCAATGGATTGATCCCACGCCGCACCCTGTGTGGCGGCGGACTTGCCCCAGTAAATGTCGTCACCCGACATGTCGGCCAGCATGCCGAACGCCTGATGCGCGGCGAAGCCCTGCGCGTAGCGATCGCCGTAATAAAGATCGTTTCCCGATTCATCCAATAGCAGACCGACTCCCCACAGGTATCCGCCGCCCTGGGCGAATTCGCCAGCTTCGTAGCGATCGTCTCCACCGAAATCGAGCAGCACACCGACGCCGCCAGAATCGTAGGGCCGGATGCCAGTACCGACCCCCTGGCTGAACGCCATCGACGAACCCGGCGTGTTGTACGCGGACCGGGCCGCACCATTCGCGCGATAAACGTCGCCGCCACCGGCATCTAGCAGGATACCCATAGCGCGAGGCCCGCCAACGGCCTGACTAAATACCTGCGAGACATAGACATCGGTTTGCTCACCTTGATCGACGAGTGCCCCGCCGCCGTAAATTGCGCTGCCGGCGGACCATGCGGCACAGCGATAAGTGTCGTTGCCGCTATCATCAAACAGAAACCCGAAGCCCAGTGCACCGGCACCGCAGCCACCGAGTTCACTTGCGTACTGATCGCTGCCAGTGAGATCGATCAGCACTGCGACACCGAGCCAGCCGGCACCGGGACCGCCGGTCTTTGCGTGATAAGTATCGTCACCGCTCAGATCGACAACGGTTTGCGTCTCGAGTGCAACAGCGCCGTCCCAGTGATAGCTATCGTTGCCTCCGGCATCAATCACTGCGTAGAGCCGGCTCATGTCGTAGCGATTGGCCCCGGCTCCGCCAATCACAACGTAGCCGCCGTCAATTTTCTTGTAGTCAACAATAGGGCCCTCAACGATCCCCTTCAGCTCTGCTGGCGGCTGGCGGGTAATCCCGGAAATCTCCGGTAGATGTTTGGTGTTGGAAACCACTCGTTCGGCCGAGGTGAGCAGTACAGCGAGGTCGATGCGCATGCTGACTTGCATCGCGCGGATGCCGCGATGCGCTTCCGGTTGTCCAATCAGGGTGCGGTCGGCTGCGGTCGTACGCATCAGGTACTCCAAATCTGCGTATGCGCCAGCACGGTCAATGCGCGCGGCATCGAATAATGCCCGCACTTCATCGTTGGCGGCAGCGATCGCCGCCGCAAATTGGTGCAGCGAAACCGGACCGGTCAACGGATCCTTTGCGCGATCTGCGCATGCCAGGACAAGTGTTTCGCACATCACATCGACCACGGTGCCGCGCTCGAGCTCAAACGGGCGCAGTGTCTCGCTCAAATCATCCCGCCAGTGGTTCATGGCCGCTGGATTCAGCATTGCAGCGCGGATCAATGGCAGCTTGTGATAGCCGGTGTTGTCTTGCGCCAGCTCGGCAAACATGCGGTCGATGCGCGCTGCAATGGGTTCAAGCTCAGGTGCTGCTGCGAGGATCTGTGGCATGACCCGGTCCGGCCGGTGGGTTGATTCGGACAAGCCGGTCGACTCGAAGGGGATGGCCGAAGCGAATTTCGAGGGCGCCAACCAGCGCTCGCTGGATTCGATAGTCATGGTGAGCTTCATCGGCTCATTGTCGCGGATGACATCAAGCACCAGGCGTTTGCCGGGCAAGGCTGAAGTGATAATCGCGTTGGCGCGGGCAGCATCAACTTCGACGCCATTGATGCGCACAATCAGGTCGCCCCCCCGCAGTCCGGCGACCGCAGCCGGCCCAGCGACAACACCGAGTACACGTGCGCCCGCCGCTTGCTGACCGTCAGCCGGTTCCGGTGCGGCTAACCTCACCCCGGCGAACGGTATGCCCCGGTCAGATGACTGAGGAGGAGGTTCAGGTTGTTCGCTTGTCGCCTTTTCGCCCGGCGTTGCGCAAGCCGAGACCAGGCAAACCGCAGCCAATGCAGCATGGATTTTCACCCGCGCAGTCTACAACAGGAGAAGTTGTGCAATAACAGGCGGGTTTTGGTGTGCCGAAATCCTAGACGTGCGTCCGAATCCAATTCGACAACATGTTGGCATCCATAGCACCCGATTGGCGAGTGACCTCCTGGCCGTTCTTGAACAGGATGATGGTGGGAATACTGCGGATATGGAATCGGCTGGCGGTGCGCGGATTTGCCTCCGTGTCGAGCTTCGCGAGCCTGATTCCCGGTTCCAGATTGGCCGCTACGCGGTCGAAATGCGGTGCCATCATTTTGCATGGCCCACACCACTCGGCCCAAAAATCGACTACAAGGGGAGTGCTACTGCGATTTACATGGGCAGAGAAATTGGTGTCGGTTAGAACAACGGGTTTGCCTGTATAGAGCAATCCTTTGCAGCGCCCGCAATTGGGCTGGTCATTGATGCGGCTACTGGGAAGCCGATTGATCGCGCCGCAATGCGGACAGGCCACATGATGTTGGTTATCCATGAGTTTACCGTTGCCGGGATTTTCCTCGAACATGGGGTCCGCGGCGCAGTTTTCAAGAGTCTGCCGCGCGATTGGGTTGGCACTGTTCGCCACGCTATGCGCGTGTGAAATGACGGGACGGCACCATTATGAGCAATGGCGCGCAACAGCGATGGGCCGAAGCGATGAATCACGTATCAGGAAATGCGGCTGCAAGTTCGGGCCGGAGGCCGAACAGAGATATCGCCTAAAGTTGGATCATCAAACCGCGAATGGCAAGACCGGGAACTTCAACCGGTGGCAGCGTCGGCGACGGCACTACGTTCATGGCACCTCGGACAGACATGGCGTCCATCGTCAAGTACGCGCCATCCCAGTGCCTTGGCTTCCTTGAGGTCGCCTTCGAACCAGGATCGGCCATCGGAAATTCTCCGGCCGTGTCTGTCGCTGCGTTTGATATCACGTCTAACCTCGATGGAACGCGTGCCATCGGGGTTGCAGATGTCGCAGAATAAGAAAGTGCGATAAGTCATAACCAGTGTCCACCCTTTAAATCAGATTACACCCCCGGTCGGGGTCGGGCAAGGAGAAGGAGGGTGTGAGTCAGAAATTCGATCAGGTTACCCGCCCTATGGCGGCGACTGAATACGATGCCGCGGGTTAATCACACTCGGGTTAATCACACATGCGGCGCTGCTGGTGAACTGCTATATGGCACAGTAGCTCGCATTGATCGCTATTGCGAGCCGACAAGATGTCTGGCGCATTTGTACAGCGTCACTTTACGATAGGGGTAGAGCGCGTGAGAGCGGCGTGACCGAAGAATAGTTTCCGCAATGTAAATCACTCGTGTCCCGGAGTGTAATTCTTGATTGCGCCGTCAACGGCGTTGGGCGCTCAAAGGCGCGAAGCGCGGACCACAATGCCGCCTGGTCCGCATTGGTGACGATGCCGATCATGGTGCTTCGAAAACCTACAACGTGTTGCACTTAACTTGTGATTCAAGTTCCGGTTTGAAAACGGCTTAGCCTCGCCTTACTGTCGACCGCCGCAGCGAGATTGTGCTGCCTGCGAAGCGGCAACGAGGTTGTCAGTCAAGGCCGCGTGCTACACTCGAATCAACACGCTCCACGCTCTTTTGCCGGTACAAATTCGGACGTTGTCGCCATGATTTTGCCGAGTTGGACCACTTGTCCGAATACAAAACAATGCCGCGGCTGATTGGGGTCGCAAAAATCGCCTTGGCACTGGTGGCCGGGCTGATGGTGTTGTTGCTCATTGCGTTGGCGTGCGCGGTGCTGTTCATCGAACCGGATACGTATCGTCCCGTAGTACAACGCCAGTTGTCCGCAGCACTCGGACGTGAAGTCACAATTGGCCGCCTTGAGTTCGGAAGGTCGCTTTATCCGACAGTCGCCATTACTGGCCTGCAGGTAGCCAATCCGGCCTGGGCGTCGCGGCCCAATCTGTTATCGGTAAGCTCGGCATCGGCGCGCCTGAACCTCGTCGCTCTGGTTCGCGGCGAAGTCGAAATTGGCCGCATCAAGTTGCAGGGTGTTGATCTGTTGCTCGAGCGCGACCGAAATAATGTCGGCAATTGGAAGTTTGCTTCCAGCGAACCCGGAGCCGCCGGCAACCAAGCGGCACAGTTGCCCGGCCTCGACGAAATTGTCATCCGGGACGCACAGATCGGATGGCGCGATGGGGACGGAACCTTGACTGAGGTTCGCATCGAGCGCGCCAACGCAACGTTGCCGGCCAATAAACCGCTGCGAATCGAGGCAATGGTTGCTTATCGACAGGTGCCTATCGATGCAAACCTGACAGCGAGCACTTCGCTCAGTAATGCGCTGAGCGGTCAACCGGTCTCCGCATCTGTTGCACTGCGCGCACTGGACGCGCGCGCCAATCTGGAAATATCCACATTGAGTTTGTTGGACTTTGCTGGTGTGTCGATTAATTTTGCGGTGAACGGGCAACAGCTCGGTGCATTGGCGGCGCTTGTTGACCAGCCGTTGCCGGCATTGGGGCCATATCGCGTCTCGGGGAGGACTAG
>JBFKXV010000196.1:0-5569 GCA_041637935.1 Burkholderiales bacterium
CAGGATCGAGCCGGGATTCTTCTGGGACCAGGGCGACCGCATTTGGTCACTCGCCAGTCTCGTCATTCCGCCCGTCGGTGCGCAGGCAAAAGTGCGTGAAGCGCAGGCACGGCGTGAAGTTGCTGCTAGTCGCTTCACGGCGTTGCAGATACATGCAATCAGTGAAGTCGAGAGCGCCCGCGAAGTGCTTGTGGTTACGCGCAGCAGCGTGATTGCGGCGCAGGGAATTGTCGAACAAATCGAACGGCAATTCGAGCGGGTGCGCCGCTATTTCGAATCAGGCAGCGGCAACCGGGTTGAGCTCATGACCGCGCAGCTCAATGCGGTGCAAGCGCGGCAGCACCTGCTCGATGCGCAGGTTGCCTGGCGCAAGTCTGCTGCGCGCTTTGAAGATGCCGTGCAAGTGCCGATGCTGAGCGATTTCCTGAATTTGCCGAGTCAGCACAGCATGGCCACTGAGCAGTCATGAAGTTCACGGCGAGTCACTTCATCATTGCGCTGATGGCGCTCGTCATCGCCGTGTTGTCGTGGCTGCTGATTTACGTCTCACGCGACGAATTGCGACTGCACGGCGAGGAAATTGAGGAGGAAATCGAAATTGAGTCGGCGGCCTCCGTTGACAATGGGCGCCCCATCGTTCGTGTCGACTTGCAGAGCCAGGCGGTCAGCGGGATCGGCACCGAGCCGATTCGTTCGGCGCAGTATGAAACATCGCTCTATGTTTATGGCAGTGTCGTTGATATCGCACCACTGCTCGATCTCCGTGGCCGATATCTGGCGGCAATCGGCGAGCGGCGCGCGCTGCGCGCAACCGTTTCGTCGGCGGAACTCGAATACCAACGCGCACGAGCGCTGTATGAAGACGACCGCAACATCTCCGAGCAGGCTTTGCGCGATGCAGAGGGCCGCTTCCGGATTGCGCAGGCAAGACTCACGGCGGCGCAGTCCAATGAATCAGTGCTGCGAGATTCGTTGCTCACTGCTTGGGGGCCCGTGGTGAGCGGGTGGGCGATGCAAGCCGACTCCGCTTCCCTGGCGCCGTTGTTGTCGAGGCGCGCGGTGCTGGTGCAACTGGTATTCCCTTATCAACTGCCGCGCAGTGCCGCCCAGCCAAATTTGATGCTGACCTCAGTGACCGCGCGATCCGAACCGATCGAGGCGCGCTTTGTATCCGACGCACCGCGCGTGAGTGCGGCTCTGCCCGGCAACACCTATTTTTACATGGTGGATGGAGGCGAATTGCGTGTTGGCGCGCGTGTTCTGGCGCGGGTTGCGACCGACGATGCGGCCTTCGACGGCGTCATTGTGCCCAACGAAGCGGTTGTCTGGCATGCCGGCAAGTCGTGGGTATACCTGAAGCACGATGCCGAAACGTTTGGTCGCTATGAAATCTCTACTGACAGCCAGCTCGGTGAGGGTTGGTTCCAACGATCACGGCTGCAGGTCGGTGACGAGGTTGTCGTCACTGGTGCGCAACTGTTGCTGTCCGAGGAGCTGAAATTCCAGATCCGCAACGAAAACGAGGATTAGGCTCGATGACACCGAGCGCGCACAGCGTGGCGGCCAATCTCTCATCATTGGCTTGAGCGGCCATGATTGCTTTTCTGGTCCGCGTATCGATTCGTTATGCCGGTGTGGTGGTAGTGCTTGCCGCCACCGTTGTTGGCTACGGCATTTACACTTTGTCACGCGCCAACCTGGATGTATTCCCGGAATTTTCCCCGAGCCAGGTCGTACTGCAGATTGAAGCACCGGGCTTCTCCTCTGAATTGGTCGAGACCCTCGTCACGCAGCCGATTGAAAATGACCTGGCGGGTCTTCCCGGGCTGAAGGGAATACGCTCGCAGTCGATTCCCGGCTTATCGGTAGTGACCGCCATTTTTGAAGACGGAACTGACACCTACCGTAATCGTCAGGTCGTCGGCGAGCGACTGCCGGCGCTTGCGATCCAGATGCCGCAGGGTGTGGACGCACCGACCATGACGCCGCTGACTTCATCGGCCAGCACGATTCTCGGGATCGGTGTCACATCGGAGGCGCGTTCGTTAATGGAGTTGCGCACTCTGGTGGACTGGACAATCCGCCCTCATTTGTTGGCGGTACCCGGTGTTGCCGAGGTCAACGTGTTCGGTGGCGACGTGAGACAGTGGCAAATACAGGTCGACCAGTCGAAGCTGCGCCAGCTCGATCTGTCGCTGGAAGACGTGGTCGAAGCCGCACGCAATGCAAGCGGCATGGCGGGCACGGGCTTCATCAAGACACCCAATCAGCACATCATCATTCAGGCTGAGGCCCAGCCAGATAGCCTTGCTGACGTTGGCAGTCTTGTCGTTACCTACCGCGACGGCTACGCGATCCGCTTGTCGGATCTGTCGCGCGTCGTTGAAGGTGCTGCGCCATCGATCGGCGCTGCGGCAATCGATGCGGCGCCCGGCGTGTTTCTCATGGTGCAGGGTCAGCTCGGTGCCAACACGCATGCGGTGACGCAGGAGCTTGAGCTGGCAATACAGGAGCTCGGTCCACTTCTCGACGCAGAGCAAATCACGCTGCATCCGGAACTGTTTCGTCCGGCCAATTTCATTGAGACAGCAGTGCGCAATGTTCAGCGTGATGTGCTGATTGGTTCCGCGCTGGTGGTGCTGGTGCTGTTTTTGTTTCTGAACAATGCGCGCACCGCATTGATTTGTACGTTGGCGTTGCCGGTATCCCTGTTATCTGCGGTGGTGGTCCTGGACTACCTCGGGATCGCGCTGAACGTAATGGTGCTCGGCGGGCTTGCCATCGCGATCGGTGAGGTTGTCGATGACGCCATCATCGACACCGAGAACATATTCCGGCGGCTGCGGCTCAACCGCATCGCGGCCGCCCCGCGCGACGAGGCCGAAGTCGTGCTCGACGCGTCGTTGGAAGTACGAAACTCCGTCGTCTACGCAACGTTTATTGTTGCATTGGCGTTCGTACCGTTGCTGACTTTGTCCGGAATTGCCGGCAAACTGTTTGCGCCGCTCGGGCTCGCTTACATTTTTGCCATTCTCGCGTCGCTACTTACTGCCGTTACCCTGACTCCGGCTTTATGTTATCTGTTGCTGGCGCGGCGCGAACTCAAGGCCGCCGAGCCGCCGGTGGTGGCTTTCATCAGGCCTTACTACCTGGCACTGCTGGAGCGCTTCGAGCGCTATCCGGGCCGCAATATCGCCATCACGTTTTTCATTATTGCGGCTGGAATCGGCGTGTTGCCGTTGTTCACGGGTGAATTCATCCCGGCGCTGCGAGAAGGACATTACATCGTTCACATGACGGCGGTTCCGGGCACCTCAGAGGCCGAGTCATTGCGCCTTGGCAGCCGCGTGTCGCAAGCAATCGGTTCCATTGACGGGGTGCAATCAGTTGCCCAATGGGTCGGGCGCTCGAAGAATGGCGCTGACACGTTCGGTACGCACTACAGCGAGTTCGAAGTGGAAATCGGTCCGCTCGGCGGTCAGGAGCAGGAGCGTGTGTTGCGCGAAATCCGCGAGGTGCTGTCAGGAAAGACTGGCGCCACATTTCCTGGCGTGTCGTTTGGCGTGAACACCTTTCTCACCGAACGGATCGAGGAGACCATTACCGGGTTTGCTGCGCCCTTTGTGGTCGAGCTCTACGGTCCCGAACTCGACTCGCTCGATCGTGATGCACTTACCGTGGCATCTGTGCTGGCCGCGATACCGGGTGCGCTCGATGTCCGCTTGCAGGCACCGCCAGGCACGCCGCAGCTGACGGTTCGCCTGCGCCACGAACGGATTGCGGCAGTGGGCATGACGCCGGCACAGGTTCTGCGGGCGGTCAGCACCGCGTATGACGGTGCCATCGTTGGTCAAGTTCACCGTGGCAATCAGGTTATCGACGTGGTGGTCTCGCTTGGCCCCGACGAGCGCAGCGACATCACCAGTGTGCGAGCGTTACTGCTGCGCAATCCTGAAGGGCGACTGGTACGTCTCGATGAAGTGGCGGATGTGCGCTTGACCGGTGGGCGCTACAAGGTGCTGCACAATGGCGGGCGCCGCATACAGACGGTGACGGCGAATCTTCAGGGGCGTGATCTGGGCAGTTTTGAGCGCGACGCGCGTACTGCAATCGACACGCAAGTGCAATTGTCACGCGGCAACTACATGGTTTTCTCGAGCACTGCCGAGACCCAGCGCCAGGCGCGGATCGACTTGATTGTGCATTCGCTGCTGGCGGGAATTGGCGTACTGCTGTTGCTCTATATCGCCTTTAACCAGCTACACAACATGGCGATTACTTTTCTCAATTTGCCATTTGCACTGATTGGCGGGGTGATTGCTGTGCTCGCCAGCGGTGGCTGGCTCTCGCTCGGATCGTTGGTCGGCTTCGTCACATTATTTGGCATCACTTTGCGAAATTCCATCATGCTGGTTTCGCACTATGACCATCTGGTTGAACAGGAGGACCAGCCGTGGAATCTGCAGACTGCCCTGCGCGGTGCGGGTGAGCGGTTGCCATCGATTCTGATGACAGCGTTGTCGACCGGGCTGGGGTTGATGCCGCTTGCGCTTGGCACCGGCGAGCCCGGACGCGAGATCGAGGGGCCGATGGCGACGATCATCATCGGCGGGCTGGCAACATCGACGCTGCTCAATCTGGTGGTACTGCCGACGATTCTTCTGCACTTCGGGAAATTCGAACCCCGCACGCAACGGCTTGTCGAAAGCCCGTGAAGCCATAGCACGCGGACTGTTACACTTGGATTCTTGTGGCGTGCCGGTTCATAGCAGTCCGCCGGTTCGTTGCGCGGCATGCAGTAGAACACCATTTGTTAGAGAACCGATTCAGAGAAAACCGATTCGGGAAACACCGATAACGAAGTTCGTGATATCGCTGCGACGGAAAACGACTGCGCGTGCTGTGGCGCGACTTCTTTACGGTTTCGGCACAAATTGATTGGAGCCCGGCATGGCAATTGTGGAAATCACCAAGGACAATTTTGATGAAGTCATCAACAACAACGATATCGTTGTCGTTGACTTCTGGGCAGAGTGGTGCGGACCGTGCAAGACGTTTGCGCCGGTGTTCGAAGCAACTTCGGAGAAATACCCCGATGTCGTGTTCGGCAAGGTCAACACCGAAGAGCAGATGGAGCTTGCCGGGCACTTTGACATCCGGTCGATTCCAACCCTGATGGTGGTGCGGGAAAAAGTCATCCTTTACAGCAAACCGGGCGCCGTGCCTGCACAATCTCTCGAGACGCTGGTAGACCGGATGTTGAAGGTCGACATGGTGCAGGTGCGCGACGAGATTGCCTCTGCCGAGGCACAGCAATCCAGTAGCTGAAACTGCCTGTATTTGTTGTCGTGAGGCGATAGATTTTCGTAGCCGAGCTTCGAAAACTCGTTTATCATCAGCCTGGAATAACTGACCCGTCAGTCAGAAAGGGCGTGGTCAGTGAAAAAAATCGAAAACAAGACCACCAAGCCAGCCGGTGCCCCGCATCGCGCTGGCCGTTTTGTTCACCGGGCCGGCGTTTAGGCGCCCGGATAGCTTGCAAGAGGTATCCCCTTGTACAAACGTCGCG
>JBFKXV010000197.1:0-5548 GCA_041637935.1 Burkholderiales bacterium
GCAGCTCCGGGCCCATCTCGCGCAGAACGACCTCACCGATCGATGCGCCAAAACGGCGCGCAACCCGCTCAATAAGACTTTCACGGCGGCTGTAATTGACGATTTTCTCGGCTTGCACGACTTCCCTTGCAACGTAAGCGACACTTCCGAGCGAATCGGCCAGCCCGAGCTGGATGCTTTTCTCGCCAGTCCATACCAGCCCGGAGAAGGTCTGTTCCGTTTCCTTGAGCCGGTCGCCGCGGCCTTCGCGCACCGCCTCGATGAACTGGGAATGAATGTCATCGAGCATGTTCTTCGCATAATCGCGCTGCTGATTGTCAAGTGGCGAAAACGGGTCCATGAATCCTTTGTTGTCCCCCGCAGTGAGCAGACGTCTCTCGACACCGAGCTTTTTCATCGCGTCGGTAAACCCGAAACCATTCATCAGCACGCCAATCGAGCCGACGATGCTGGCCCTGGCAACGAAAATCTTCTCCGCCGCAACCGCGACGTAGTATCCACCCGATGCACAGATGTCTTCGACCACTGCATATACCGGTATATCAGGATGCAGGCCGCGCAGGCGGCGGATTTCATCGTTGATGCTGGCCGCCTGCACCGGGCTGCCGCCAGGGCTATTGATGCGCAAAACCACCGCTTTCGCTCCCTTGGCCTTGAACGCATCCTTCAAGCCGGCGACGACATCATCGGCATTGGCTTGGGAATCCGGTGCGATGACACCGTTCAGCTCTACAACTGCGGTGTGATCGCCTGATTCGATAACATCACTTCCGCCCAGCCAGCCAAGCGCAATAAACAGCAGCAGGAACAGGTAAAGAAAGGTCAGCGATTTGAAAACAATGTCCCAACGGCGTGCCCGTTTCTGTTCTGCCAACGCGTCATGGGCGAGCTTGGCGATGACATCGCGTTCCCAGTTGGCATCGTTACCATTCATCAGTGGCATCCTCTTGTTCGATCAGGTAGATGTTTCCGCCGCGTTCGATTGTCGGTAGAGGCTGTAGTGCGCCCCCTGTACACGGCCCCATGGCGCACTTGCCGCTGTTCGGAATATAAGCTGCGCCGTGCGTTGCGCACACCAAGTATAAACCCGAGATGTCGAAGAAATCGCCTTCCGCCCAGTCAAGCTCTACCGACACGTGAGCACAACGGTTGACATAGGCGTAAACGACCCCCCGGTAACGAACGGCAAAAGCAGGCAGCCAGCCGCCATCAGGTGTGTCGACCGTGAAACGAAGTCCCTTGCCCCGCTCGACGATCTGATCCGATGTTCCGATCAGCCGTTCTCTGCCAGCCACTCCAACACTTCCGAAAAACTGCCCACGCGGCCGAGCGATTGATGCTCGTCAAGCGTCTCGGGTGGATGCGCGCCGTAAGACACCGCCAGGGCGTGAGCGCCGGCATTGGCCGCCAACTGCAGGTCATGCGAAGTGTCGCCGATCATCAGGGTTCGTGACGCGCTGGAGCCGGTGACCTCCATGATGTGGATGAGCATGTCCGGATGCGGTTTTGGGAAGCCCTCATCGCCACAGCGCGTCGCAGTAAAACACGTACCGAACGCGACCTTGCGCAGGGCCCGATCGAGTCCGACGCGGCTCTTGCCGGTCGCGACCGCCAGCACATAGCCCATCGCGTTCAGCCTCGCCATCCCCTCCTCGACCATGGGAAAACTATCGACCGTCTCATCGCCGGCGAGGAAATGATAGCGGTAGCGGTCCGCCAGTTCGCGGTAGCGTTCCATCTCGAGCTGCGGCACAAGGTAAGTCAATGCATCATGCATGCCCAGGCCGATGACATGGCGCGCGTCTTCGCTGCTCGGCACAGGTAATCCCAGATCCGCGCAAGCCGCCTGAATACTTGCCGCGATGTGGGCGGTAGAATCGACCAGCGTGCCGTCCCAGTCAAATACCAGCAGATCAAATTGTCTCGAGTCGGTCATTAAAAGATATCAGCGCGGTGCGCCACCCTATCGCGTCATTAATTGTCCACACGCATCGAGCCAGGTTTCATAGACCCGATAAAGCGATCAAGTTCTTCCGGCAACGGCGCCTCGATGCGTAGCCGCTCGCCGCTGACTGGATGTTTCAAGGTGACTGAGACAGCATGCAGGAACATGCGTTTCAAACCCTTCTTCTGAAGAGACTTGTTGACGTCATAGTTGCCGTACTTGTCGTCACCGGCAATCGGAAATCCCAGATGCGAAAGGTGTACCCGTATTTGATGCGTGCGGCCGGTCTTGAGCTCGGCTTCAAGCAAACTGAGGCCGTCATAATGACCCAGCAATCTGAAAACCGTCATTGCAGCCGCTCCCTGCGGGTCGACCGAGACACGGCGCTCTCCGCCGCCAATGACATATTTGCGCAACGGCAGTCGTACACTTTGTCGCGGCTTTGTCCATTTACCAAGCACCAGAGCCTGATAACGCTTGTCGACCTGACCGTGGCGAAGCTGCGAATGTAACTCGGTCAGCGCCCGTCGCCGCTTCGCCAGCAGCAGCACACCGGAGGTTTCACGATCGAGGCGATGAATGAGTTCAAGAAAGGGCTGATTAGGGCGTTCTTCCCTGAGCTGCTCTATGGCACCGAGCGAAATACCACTGCCGCCATGCACAGCCACTCCAGCGGGCTTGTTGATGGCGAGCAGCATGTCGTCCTCGTACAGCGGGGCCGCCCCAAGCGGGCCGGATCTGCCGCTGCGCCGGGACGCCGGCGCGGCGACCCGGACCGGCGGGATTCGCATCCGGTCGCCAGGCTTGAGGCGGTAGGTGGCGCTGACCCGGCCGCTGTTCACGCGCACCTCGCCACTGCGCAAGATGCGGTAGATGTGGCTACGCGGCACGCCCTTCAGTGTTTTGACCAGAAAATTGTCGATTCGCTGCCCCTCAGCCGATTCGTCGACTTCAAGCCAGCGCACTGAGCTTTTACTTAACCCAGTACCTTTATTTAACCCAGTGCCTTTGCTCAACCCATTCATTTTGCTTATACTCTGCCCGACGCAAGCGGCTTCAGATGAGGAGACCTCCGGTTGACAGACCCCTGGCGGACCAAAATATGGCCAGGAAGATTGTGCCGGTAGGCAATATAACCCTGACCGCTCGTCATCAGGTTAACTTCGCTCACCCGAACAAGTAGCGATAGTAATTGACTTACGCGCTCTCAATATCGCAGTGGATTTTGGCATCCTGCACGTAAACTGGTCCGCAGGACGCTCGCGACAAACCATCAGACTGACATTATTCATTCGCAACTATATTGGTGTTTATGAACTGTTAGCACATAGCAGACAAATCCCGTTTGCATAACGGGCATGCTCGAGGTTTGTCCTCCCTGTCGCTGCGAGCGCGGGAGAACAAAAAATGAAGCGCATGCTGTTTAACGCAACTCACGCAGAGGAACTGCGGGTTGCAATCGTCGACGGACAGAAACTCCTCGACCTGGATATCGAAACAACTGGCAAGGAACAACGCAAGAGTAACATCTACAAAGGCATCATCACCCGCATCGAACCCAGTCTCGAAGCTGCATTTGTAGACTACGGTGCCGATCGGCACGGCTTTCTTCCGTTCAAGGAAATCAGCCGCTCTTACTTCAAGAAACCCGAGGCCGATCCGTCTCGCGCGCGTATCCAGGACGCGCTCTCGGAAGGTAAGGAACTCATTGTCCAGGTGGACAAGGACGAGCGTGGCAGCAAGGGCGCTGCGCTGACCACCTTCATCAGCCTCGCCGGCCGCTACCTTGTACTGATGCCTAACAATCCGCGTGGCGGCGGCGTATCGCGCCGAATCGAGGGTGAAGATCGCAACGAATTGCGCGAAACCATTGCCCAGCTCGATCTCCCGCAGGGCATGAGCGTGATCGCCCGTACTGCCGGAATCGGCAGATCAGCCGAAGAGTTGCAATGGGACTTGACGTACCTGTTGCAGTTGTGGCGCGCTGTCGAGACTGCCGCCAATCAGCAAAGCGGAGCTTTTCTGATCTATCAGGATGCGAGTCTGGTGATCCGCGCTATCCGCGATTATTTTCACCAGGATATCGGTGAAATCCTGGTCGACACCGAAAGCATCTTCGAACAGGCTCATCAGTTCATGGGCCATGTCATGCCGCAAAACGTCAGCCGCGTAAAACTGTACAAGGATGATGTGCCGCTGTTCTCGCGGTTTCAGATCGAGCATCAGATTGAAACAGCCTACTCGCGGCAGGTCCCGCTGCCCTCCGGCGGTTCAGTGGTCATCGACCACACCGAGGCGATGGTCGCCATCGACGTCAATTCGGCGCGTGCGACCAAAGGAAGCGACATCGAAGAAACAGCACTGCGCACCAATCAAGAGGCGGCTGACGAGATCGCTCGTCAGTTGCGTTTGCGCGACCTCGGCGGGTTGGTGGTGATTGATTTCATCGATATGGAAAGCAGCAGGAACCAACGCGAGGTGGAGTTGCGCTTGCGCGATGCGCTGAAATACGATCGCGCCCGCGTGCAAACCGGGAAGATTTCACGCTTTGGCTTGTTGGAGTTGTCACGCCAGCGTTTGCAGACTTCGCTCGGTGAAACCAGTCACATTGCCTGCCCGCGCTGTAGTGGAACGGGCCACATCCGATCGACCGAATCGACCGCCCTGCACATTCTGCGGATTATTCAAGAAGAAGCAATGAAGGAGAACACCGCGGCAATTCATGTTCAGGTACCTGTCGACGTGGCGACCTATCTGTTGAATGAAAAGCGCGACGAGATTCACGTCGTCGAGCAGCGGCTCAAGATCAACTGTCTGCTGATCCCGAACATCCATCTGCAAACGCCCAACTACGCCATCACGCGGCTGCGGCACGACGAACTCAATCAAGCCGACATCACCGCTCCGAGCTACACGCTCACCGAGATTCCGGGCGAGCAGGTAGAGGAACGACCATCGGCTCAGAAATCTGAGGTGACAAAAATACAGGCAGCGGTCCAAGGGGTCACTCCGGCCCAGCCAGCACCCGCCCAGCGGGCCAAGGCGGCCGCAAAACGGCCCTCGTTGCTGGCAAGGATTATCGCCTGGATGTTTGGTGGTGCTGGTGAGAAACCGGCTGAAAAGCAAAGAAAGACTGACAGGCGTCCGAGGCGTGGTTCACGCGGGGGGCGCGAAGAACGTCCGGCCCGGGGTCGAGGCAGACGCGACGCGCAACAAGATCAGCGCGACAAACGCCGGCACCGCGGCAAGACGGGTGGCGAGACGGCTGAACAGAGAGAGCCGCAGCGCGAAGCCGGTCAACAGCGCCACCAAGGTGCGGAGGGCAAGAAGCCGTCACGTCGGGAACAGCAGCGACAGGCGGCGAAGGCGCGCGCCGAGCAGACCGAGAGTGCCGCAATCGAACGGCGCTCGCCCGGAAGCAAACCCGAACCGGAAGGCGAGGCCAGGACCGGGCGCCGCCGCCGGCGGGGGCGCGGACGCGGTGGCGAGCGGCGTCCGGACACGCAGGTCAGCGCGACTGGCGCAGCACAGTCACCGGCTGCAGAAACCACCGCTGAGGTTGACACTCAGCCGTTACCGCAGCAACAGCCATCAACCGGGCAA
>JBFKXV010000198.1:0-5494 GCA_041637935.1 Burkholderiales bacterium
ATACGGCAACTGGTCGGGTTGTCATGCCGTGGGGTGGGATCGCAATGCGCCTGAATTCGGCGACCTCGCCGTGGGCGACGGATTTCAAAAGCATTCCTACCCGTTTGGCATCATGATCAATGCCAACGGCGAGCGTTTCGTTGATGAAGGCGCGGATTTTCGCAACTACACCTATGCCAAGTATGGCGCCGTCATATTGCGCCAGCCGGGCCAGTTCGCGTGGCAGATATTTGACAGCAAGGTGACACATCTGCTTCGCGATGAGTACCGCATCCGGCAGGTGACGCGGGTCAAGGCCGACACGCTTGAAGATCTGCTTTCGCGTCTTGATGACATCAACGCCGAACGGGCATTGGCGACAATTCACGATTACAACGCTGCGGTACATACCGAGATCGAATTCAATCCCAATATCAAGGACGGTCGCCGCACCTATGGTCTCGACGTTCCCAAATCGAACTGGGCTAATACCATCGATACGCCGCCGTTCGAAGCCTATGCCGTTTCCTGCGGTATCACCTTCACGTTTGGCGGCCTGCGCATTAACACCGACGCACAGGTCATCGACACCGACGGTGTTCCCATTGCGGGTCTTTATGCAGCCGGTGAGCTGGTGGGGGGGCTGTTCTACCTCAATTACCCGGGCGGCACCGGTCTGATGTCGGGCACCGTGTTCGGTCGTATTGCCGGCGGCAGTGCCGGCAAGGCAGCAACGTCAACGCAAGCGTGCTGAAGTAGTACTCATGCGCGAAGAGGTTTTCGACGTTGTCGTGGTCGGTGGCGGTGGTGCTGGCCTCGCCGCGGCAATCGAGGCGCGGGTCGCAGGCGCGCGTGTGGTACTGCTCGAGAAAAACGAAACGCTCGGTGGCACTACCGCCTGGTCAGTTGGCTCCATCACCACCAGCGGCAGCCCGCATCAATTGCACGTTGGCGTGCATGACACGCCGGAGGATCATTTCCGTGACATGCTGCTGTTTGCCGATGACATCGCGCATCGCGATAACGACGAGCTACGGCGCATATTGTGCGACGAAGTGCCTGATGCGTTTCGCTGGCTGCTCTCTCTCGGCGTGCGCTTTTTCGGGCCGATGCCGGAACCACCGCACCGTCAGCCGCGCATGCATAACGTCCTTCCGAACTCGCGTTCATTTATTCACCACTTGCAAAAGCGTGCGCGCAACATCGGTGTGCAAATACGTACCGGTATACGCGCCCGGAAACTGATTACCGATGGCAGGAGTGTGCATGGGGTTGAGGCCGACCAGGCGCAGTTTCGTGCCATTCGGGCGGTCATTCTGAGCGCTGGCGATTTCACCAACGATCCGGAACTGAAAGCGCGTTACATGGGTGAGCGTGAGGCCAGGGTCGAAGCTGTCAACGAAACGGCGACCGGTGATGGCCAGAAAATGGCGCTCGAGCTTGGCGCGCGCGTCCTGAATGGCGACCTTGCGCTGGGGCCGGAAATTCGTTTTATGGCGCCGCCGCGAACATCCTTGCTGCAACGCTTGCCGCCCTGGCCGGTATTGGCGCAAACGATGGCCTGGTCTATGGCGAACATACCGATGGCGCTGCTGCGCCCGTTCATCATGAGTTTCGTCACCACCGCGCTGGCGCCGTCACCGGAGCTGTTCCGGCATGGCGCGATCTTGATCAATCGCGAGGGCAAGCGTTTTTGTGACGAGAACGGTCAGCCCGCTTACGCCCTTGCCGAGCAGCCGGGCAAGCAGGGCTTTATTCTGTTGGGCGGTCGTATCGCGCGACAGTTTTCGAAATGGCCCCATTTCGTTTCAACTGCGCCGGGCGTTGCCTATGCGTATATACCGGACTACCGGCGCAATCGTCCCGACGTCTTCAACCAGGCGGACAATATTGCCCGGCTGGCAGCCGACCTGGAACTGTCGTCCGCCGCGCTTGAGGAAGCGGTTTCGAATTCGACCGGTTTCGATCAGCCGCCAATTGTGGCGCTCGGACCGGTGCGCTCGGTGTTTGTGCACAATGAAGGTGGTCTTGCTGTCGACAACCATCATCGCGTCCTCCGGGATGACGACCAGCCGATCCCCGGCTTGTACGCGGTGGGCTCGACCGGGCAGGGCGGATTGCTGCTCAAGGGTCACGGCCACCATCTGGCGTGGGCATTCGTATCGGGACGCCGCGCCGGGCGTTTTGCCGCGGCGGACTAGCTGTGCAGGACAACGCGACTATCGCCAGTTGTTTGTTCCGCGAGTGAGCACGGTAAACTGCGCCGACATGCCCCAGAGTTGGGTCTTGCGTACGAGTAAATGCTCACTCTTGTCGCTCGAGAGGCAAGCGCGGTTGATCGTGGGCTAGCTCGATTCGATGCGTGCAGCAACGAAGCTGTGTGCTATGTTCAACGTTGCGAAGTCAAACTGAGTGTCTGTCGGAGGTTGTCGTGACACCGCTACATTATCCCAACGAATCACGCGAATACCGTACTGCACGCAATGAACTCTTGCAGCAAGAGTTAGCGCTGCGCGAGCAGATCGAGCGGGTTGCAAGCCAGCGGCGCGCTTTGCCGCCGGGCGGAACACTGAAACAGGACTATGTTTTCGCCGAGCGGGTTAACGGCAAAGACGTGTCGATGCATTTTTCTGATTTGTTTGCACCGGACAAGGACACGCTTTTTCTGTACAACTTCATGTATTCACCGGACATGTCGGAGGCATGTCCGATGTGCAGTGCATTCCTCGACGGGCTGCACGGCCAGATCATTCACCTGCTACAACGTATCAACGTCGCGGTGGTGGCGAAGCATTCCCTCGATAAAATTCACCAGCACGCAGAGTCGCGGGGCTGGGACCGCTTCCGTTTACTCTCATCCGCCAACAACAGCTACAACAGCGACTATTTCGGCGAAACCGACGACGGGCAAACGACAATGGCCAATGTCTTTGTGCGAAGCGGCAAAGAAATCCGCCATTTCTGGGGCACCGAGATGAGTTTTGCCGATTCGATCGAAGGCGGCAACATGCGCCACCTCGATTTGGCCTGGGCCATGTGGAACGTCCTCGACATGACGCCCGGAGGTCGCGGCGAGGATTTCTATCCGGAGCTATCGTACGGGCCGGACTAGTGAAGCAATACACTAGGGCCGTATTTAGACAAAAACAAAACTTCAGGAGGAGATAGCTTAATGGGACGTCTTGATGGCAAAGTGGCGCTGATTACCGGTGCCGGGAGCGGTATTGGTCTGGCGGCGGCAACACGCTTCGTCAAAGAGGGGGCGAAGGTGATGTTGGCAGGGCGCAGGCGCGCATTGCTGTCCGAGCTTGCCGAGGAGTTGGGCCCGGCCAATGCGGCCTACGCAACGGCAGACGTTTCCAAAGAGGAAGACAACCAGACGATCGTGCGTCTCTGTGTCGAGAAGTTCGGCGCACTCGATGTGTTTCTCGTCAACGCCGGCTTTGAAGGGGCGGCGGCGCCGATTCCGGAGTATCCGACAGACGTGTTTGACAAGGTCATGGCGATTAACGTTCGCGGCGTGTTTCTTGGCCTGAAGCATGCAATTCCGGCAATGCGCGGCAACGGCGGCAGCATCGTGATCACGTCGTCAATTGCCGGAATCAAAGGGCGCGGCGTACACAATTCTGCTTACGTCGCCAGCAAGCACGCCGAAATCGGGATGATGCGTACCGCTGCGCTCGAAAACGCCGCCGACAATATCCGCGTCAACTGTGTTTTGCCAGGGCCGACCGAGACGCAGATGATGCGGTCAATCGAGTCTAATCGTTCTCAAGAAGCCCCGGACAAGATAAAAGACCTGGTGCGCGCAGGCATTCCATTGGGGCGTTACAGCACGCCGGAGGAAATTGCGAATTTGATTCTGTTTCTTGCCTCTGACGAATCGGCCAATTGCACTGGCGGCGTCTACGTCGCTGACGGCGGTTTGTCGGCAGGCTGAAATTGGGCAACGGTTGTGGCGA
Organism: Burkholderiales bacterium; assembly: GCA_041637935.1. Lineage (GTDB taxonomy): Bacteria > Pseudomonadota > Gammaproteobacteria > Burkholderiales > Eutrophovitaceae > SG8-40. The sequence goes on from JBFKXV010000198.1 coordinate 3,942, forward strand.
AGCTGGATGTTCGTGCTTACCTCGAGCGCATTGAATATCAAGGCGCTCTCAAGCCGGATTATGCAACGCTTGAGGCGTTGCATCTTGCGCACGCGACACATATCCCGTTTGAGAATCTCGATATTCTGCTCGGTCGGCCGATTTTGCTCGACCTTGGCAGTTTGCAATCCAAATTAGTCGACGGGCAGCGTGGTGGCTATTGCTACGAACACAACACATTGTTCGCTGCGGTGCTGCGTGAAGTCGGATTTTCGGTTACTCCGTTGGCTGCGCGCGTGCGCCACCGCCAAACCAAGCTGTTGCCGCGTACCCATATGTGTCTACAAGTGCCTGTCGACGGAACTGACTGGATCGCCGATGTCGGGTTTGGTGGTGAAGGTTTGTTGCTGCCAGTGCCAATGACGGGACAGCCAGCACAACAGTACCGGTGGGCTTATCGCGTCGTAGAAGAATCGACCGGCTTGCGGGTCCTGCAGTCCGCATGCGGTGATTCGTGGATAGATCTATACGCGTTTTCACTCGAACCGCAGGAGCACGTCGATTTCGAGGTGGCAAATTACTATGTATCCACGCATCCAAGCTCGACTTTTGTGCGAACGCTCACCGTTCAATTACCTTCGCCCGAAAGGCGCCAAATACTGCGCGACCGGGAATTGGTTGTCGAGATGGCAGATTCGATTGAAACGAGTGCGATTAAAAGTGAACAGGCGCTGCTCAATATATTGCGGAAGAACTTTGGTCTGCAGTTTGTGGCTGATACCCGTTTCAAGAACGTGTTCGATGAAACAACAACATACGCAGGTGTCGCGTATAAATGACTCGGGCGAATGGGTTTGGCGCAGTCGAGCTGAAGCGCACAGGGACTGATCCGGAGAAAAGGGATGGCCGAAGACAACTACGAAAGCAGCCTGAACACGCATTACGGCCGCAGAGGACTGAGTGACCGGATTATTGCGGCATTGCGGGACACTGGGATAGACCTGCAATCGATTACCACGGATGACTTGTCACCGGTTGCCGAATTTCATATCGGCGGACAGGCCGCAACGCTCGAACTGGCGCAAAACGCGGGTATGGGCCCGGGAATGCGGGTGCTCGATATCGGTAGTGGCCTGGGCGGGCCGGCACGCACACTGTCACAACATTACGGTTGCCAGGTAACCGGGCTGGACTTGACCGAAGAATTCTGCCGCGTGGCAACCATGCTGACGGAACTGTGTGGCATGCAGGAACGCGTTTCATTCTTGCATGGCAACGCGCTCGACATGCCATTCGAGAATACCTCGTTTGATCTCGTCTGGACTCAGCAGGCAGGCATGAACATAGAGAACAAACCGCGTCTGTATCAGGAAATCAATCGCGTGCTCGCCGTCGGCGGTCGGCTGGTGTTCCAGGAAGTACTTCGTGGTCCGGAAACGCCGCTGCGCCTGCCTGTTCCGTGGGCCCGTGAGGCGGACTTGAGTTTCCTGGAGCCGCCCGATGCAATCCGCGATCTTCTGGCGAAGTCCGGTTTCCGGGAAATGATCTGGCATGACGTGACGCCGCAGTACATC
>JBFKXV010000199.1:0-5485 GCA_041637935.1 Burkholderiales bacterium
AGAGGCAATCAAGAACAGCACCACACGCATGGACCAGATTGTCCTGCGGCGTATCGGTCTGAATGATCATCCGCCCAGGAAATTGAAGTAATCCCGACTGGTGGGTAGCGCCACTTGAGCTCCCGGAGGCGCCGGGCAACCCACCTTTTAAACACCGGCTGTTGGCTCAGCCGGTGCTTTTTTTGCCCGGCAATAGCCTGGATTTCGGTCACCGTCAGGACGGTCACGGCGTGCGACAATAGCGCCCTTTTCAGCAAGCTACACCGATGCAGAACTATTCTTTGGCCGCGCGTGATGCGGTTCAACAACTCAATGTCTCGCGCATCCGTGAAGTCGCCAATGCCGGCATGAAACGCGATGATGTGGTGGCTTTCTGGTTCGGTGAGCCGGATCAGGTCACGCCGCAATTCATTCGTCAGGCGGCTGTTGAAGCGCTCGACGCCGGCGACACTTTCTACACCGAGAATCTGGGCATTCCGCCGTTGCGCGAAGCCATTGCTCGCTATGTCTCCCGGCTGCATCGCGCGGTAACGCCAGCCAATATTGCCGTGACCAACTCGGGGATGTCGGCGCTGATGATCACCACCCAGGCACTGGTCGATCCGGGAGACCGGGTGGTGATCGTCACGCCGGTGTGGCCGAATCTGGTCGAGATTCCGAAGATCCTTGGCGCCCAATCAGTATCCTTTCCTCTGACATTCTCCGCTGCCGGCTGGAAGCTTGAATTGGACCGACTGCTGCAGGTGCTTTCGCCCGACACCAAGGCGGTCTATATCAACTCGCCCAACAATCCGACCGGGTGGACTATCGATCGCGAATCGCAACAGGCGATACTTGGGCATTGCCGGCGTCACGGAATCTGGATACTGGCAGACGACGCCTATGAGAGATCGTATTTCGGCAATGAGGCAGGCCTGGCACCTTCATTCCTGCGCCTTGCCAATCCGCACGACCGCCTGGTCAGCGTGAATACGTTCTCCAAAGCGTGGCAGATGACCGGCTGGCGGCTCGGTTGGATGGTGGTCCCGGAAGAACTGGCCTCCGGCGTGGCGACGTTGATTGAATACAACACTTCTTGCGCGCCGGGTTTCGTGCAACGTGCCGGAACCACCGCAATCGAAGCAGGGGAAGCCGCTGTGAAGGATTTCAACGCGCGCTTGAAACATGCGCGCGACTTCCTGCTGCAACGTCTGATCAATCTGCCCGGCGTCGAAGCCAGCCCGCCCGACGGCGCGATGTACGCTTTCTTCAGGCTGGCACAGGCTCGCGACAGCCTGGCATTTTGCAAACAACTGGTCGACTCGGTGGGGCTCGGCCTGGCACCGGGCGTGGCTTTTGGCCCTGAAGGCGAGGGCTTCGTGCGCTGGTGTTTTGCGGCGAGCGAGGCGCGTCTGGCAACAGGCATCGAGCGCTTGAGTCAGGCGCTGAACAGCAAATGAAAGTCGCGGTCATTCCGGTCACGCCGTTTCAGCAGAACTGCTCACTGCTGATCTGCGAGCAAAGCGGGCAGGCGGCGCTGGTCGATCCGGGCGGCGATCTCGAGGCCATTCTCGGCACTGTCGAGAAGAGCGGCGCCCGTCTGGTGAAAGTGCTGCTGACGCACGGCCACCTCGATCACTGTGGCGCCACGGCCGAGTTGCGAACACGCTTCGGCGTGCCGGTGGAGGGTCCTCACATCGAGGACCAGTTCTGGATCGATCAGCTCCCGCAACAAGGCAGCCAGTTCGGATTCGGCACGCTGGAATCGTTCGTTCCGGATCGTTATCTGGAAGGCGGCGACAACGTCAGTTTCGGCGACGTCACAATGGAAGTGCGTTATTGCCCGGGCCATACGCCGGGCCACGTCGTTTTCTTTCACCGGGAGCACCGGCTCGCTTTTGTCGGCGACGTCCTGTTCAAGGGCTCCATCGGCCGCACCGACTTTCCACGCGGCGACCTGCCGACGCTGATCGACTCGATTACCACTCAGTTATGGCCTTTGGGCGATGATGTCACTTTCGTCCCCGGGCACGGGCCGATCTCCACCTTCGGGGAGGAAAGACGCTGCAATCCGTTCGTCAGCGACAAGGCGCTGGCGACGTGATGTTGGCTGCCGATGAGGGATAATGCCGGTTCACGGTCATAGGCAATTCGGAGATTTGGGTCATGCCGATTGAATTCCGCCAGATACACCCGCATTTCGTCGCAGAAGTTTCCGGCGTCGACCTGAGCAGGCCGATCAGCAGTGAAGCAGCGGCGATCATCGAAGGCGGGATAAACCAGTATGGCGTGCTGGTATTTCGCGACCAGGATATCACCGACGAGCAACAGGCGAGCTTCAGCCGGCATTTTGGCAAGCTGGAAGTGCCAGACCTGAAAAGCAACATCACCAAGGCCAAGGACCGCCGCCTCGGCAAGTTCATGGCGGATATCTCCAATCTCGACCGGACACAGAACATCCTCGACGGCAACGACCGTCAGCGTATGTTCAATCTGGGGAACCGCTTGTGGCACTCGGACAGTTCCTATCGGGCGATCCCGGCCAAACTCTCGCTGCTATCGGCCAGGGTGGTTCCCCGCCACGGAGGCGAGACCCAGTTCGCCGACATGTGCGCCGCTTACGACGCGCTGGACGAGGACATTAAGCAGCAAATCGAGGGGCTGATTTGCGAGCATTCGCTAATGTACTCGCGCGGCCGGCTCGGGTTCGGAAAATTCACCAAACAAGAGCGGCTGAATTTCAAGCCGGTGCTGCAGACTTTGGTGCGGGCACATCCCGGCAACGGGCGACGCTCACTGTACCTGTCTGCACATGCCGGCCAGATCGTCGGCTGGCCGACGCCAGTGGCCCGCGTGCTGCTCGAGGAACTGACTGAGTTCGCGACCCAGCGCGAATTCGTTTACACGCACAGCTGGCGGCCGTTTGATCTGGTGATCTGGGACAACCGGCGCACCATGCACCGGGCGCGCCGCTTCGATGACACCAATGAAGTTCGCGACATGCGCCGAACAACCGTGGCCGGCGAGGGGCCGACGGTAGAGCAGCAAGCGGAAAAAATCGCTACTGCCTGAGACTGGCGGCAACGCCAAAAAAATGACGGCGCAACCGCTGACCGGTTGCGCCGCCCGGAATGAGTTAGAAGTTTGAGGGCTACTCAGCCGCGTTGGGCGAAGATACGGTCGAGATGCTCCATGTCGTTGACGACCTTCCATTCCATCGCACCGGCAGCCAGGGCCCTTTCTTCCCACCATTCCAGCCGCCCCATGTAGCGCCGCGGATCGACATTATCGGTATCGAGTTTGGTTACATTCAGCGCGATGATGCGAATGCCATCGAGCTGGATCGGAAAATCGCGCACCGTCTTGTAATCAAGTTCCTCCTGCATGTCGGAGAAAATAATGATCGTCTTGCGCCCGGCGCCGGTTTCGCGCAGGAACTCCGCAGCCTGAATCATGCCGCCGCTGATGTCGGTATAGCGACTGCCTTTGCTGGACTGTGCCGTCTTGGCAAACTCATTGATCTTCTCGGCAAACGCGCGCTTTTGCGAATTCACCTGCAGCGGATCGGTGTTCAACGTTACCTTGGCTACGATGTCAGTTTCGGTGAAGCTGCGGCTTTTCACCCGCGCGACGGCAAGCGAGTCGCCCGGCTCCAACGTGCCGAGCAGATAGTTCACAACATTCTGAGCCTTGCCGACCTGTTTGGCGTAGGTCCCGGAGGTGTCGACCAGCATGTAGACCGAGTGATTGTAATTCTGCTCGTTGCCGCACGCGGCAAGCAGACCGGCGAAAACAACTGCGGTGACGCATTTAATTAGGTTCATCTCACCTCCCCATGTACTGATTTTCGAGGCTCGGGACCGCGCGCACGGTGCTCTCATCCTTGGATTCCTGCGAACGCGCACGCTTCACCCAGCGCTCGATCGCCAGGGGAACGAAAATCACGATGTCATAAGAAGCGATCAGTAATTTGCCGGTCTCGCGCATCAGGTTGGTGACAAGGCGCACCACGAAAGACGCGCCACGCAGCAACTGTACAAATGCCGCACCGAGCACGATACGACCGGAGTGGATAAAGTATTCGAGCGGAATCGCAACGAACGCGAGCGCAAACGGGATCGTGAAACCGAGAATCATCTGGCCAAAGGTCGGGATCCTCGTGACCCAGCCGGCCTCGGCCATGCCGACCGCTTCACCGCTACCGAGGGATTGCTTCAACGCAACGTCCGCAGCAACGATGGTGTCTCGCATTATCGCCAATGCAACCTCTACTCCGGCAAATATGGTCAAAAAGGTCAAAGACACCCAAAAAAGGTAGCGACGCATTTTCTCCGACAGATTCTGCAGCGGGAACAGATTGGTGAAGCGCAGCGATTCCATCACGAACAGACCCAGCAGCGCTTCGAACAGAATAATCACCATCGCCGCCACCTCGGACGCCTTGAGACTGGCCGTGATGTAATCACCCCCTCCAACCATGGCGGACATCGGCAGCGCAATAAGCTTGAAGTTGACGTAGGCACCACCGAACGCGATCAGCATCACCAGAGCGGAAATGAAGAACTGGGTCGATGCCGATGAGGTCAGCGCACTTTCCGTCTGATTACTTTTGCCGAAGATGCCTTGCAGCTTGATCACATTGGCATCGATCTTGGCCGCGCTGTCGTGCAAGCCGGTGATGTTTCTGTCGACTCGCTGCAGTGTCTGGTTCGCCGCACGCCAGAACGGTAAAGACCGCTTGAGAATATGGTGCCGCTCTTGATAAGCACCGCGGTAGGCGGCAATGATTTTCTTGTATATGTCGTCGATCGAGTCACGTATGTCGGCGAGTATGCGCTCCACTACGCCGTCACCGTTGTTCTTGATCTTGGCGAATCCGTCAACCGCCTTGACCCACTCCGGCGGCGGCGGCGGTACCTCACCACTCTGTTTGTAGTCTTCCTCAATCTTGGTGAGTTCGTCCATGAGTTTGCGCTGCATCGCCGGATAACCCTCCAGGTCGCGCTGGACGAGGGTGGTCACGCGTTCGAATTCGCGCTCAATCGATAAACGCACTTCCCGGCTGCCGTGGGCAAACAGGACTTCGCGGTTGCGTTCGCGCATCTTGATGGCAGCCTCTGACAGCCAGCGCGAAATCAGGCGTAGCGGATTGGTGATGGCACGCACCAGTCTGCCGATCAGCGCATGCATCGGATCGCGGGCCACGTAAAGAAACGGCATCGCGACCACAAACAGCACCAGAAAGGACAGTGCCGGCCGATCGGGCCAGATGAGAATTGCTTCTGCTAACGACATAGTATTCCCCTTGGGTCCGGTTTTTGCCGACCACCCCGGTTTTTGTTGGACCGTGCGTTCCGGCATGCCGAGGCTGTCCCGCAAAGGACAGGGCAGTCTGTAATGCCTTGCAACCCCCGCGCCAGCCAGACGCCGGCGCCGGCCGTCGTCTGAGGGCGACGGGTACACCATGTAGCTATCTGTAAAATTGAGCTAAGTCCTTGCAAAACGG
>JBFKXV010000200.1:0-5461 GCA_041637935.1 Burkholderiales bacterium
CCCGCGCGCGGCCCCTGCTCCGCCGTACGCGGGCGCCCCTCGCTGCGGTTTGCGCTTGTCTGAGGTTGATTTCGCCACTTTTGTTCATTTCAACGCAGGTTCAAACTTCCAACATAAGCGCGTGGAACAGCGAAGCACTACACTAGCTCGCGAACAGCCTGACGGAAAAAATTGAATGTCTAAGCACACAGCCTCCGCGAACGGCGTGGAACCCCCCCGGCAAGGTGCGCTGAACGGTGTGCGCGTGGTCGACGTGTCGCGCTTTATAGCCGGCCCGTACTGTGCGATGTTGCTTGGCGACATGGGCGCAGATGTCATCAAGGTCGAGCCGCCGGTGCGCGGCGAGAACAGCCGCTCGTATGGCCCCTTTGTTGACGGCGAGAGCCTCTACACCATGGTGTTCAATCGTAACAAGCGCAGCCTGACCCTCGACCTGAGGTCGGATAAAGGCAAGCGTGTGATGCGTGATCTGCTTCGCAAAGCAGACGTGCTGGTCGAGAATTTCGTTCCGGGCACGCTGGAAAAGATGGGCTTTGACGAGGCCACCTTGAAAGACCTGAACTCGAGACTGATCGTGACGCGCATTTCAGGATTCGGGCAAAGTGGTCCCTTGTCAAAAAAGCCCTGTTTCGATGTCATCGGTCAGACCATGAGCGGCTTGATGGAGATTACCGGCGACCCCGGTGGCCATCCAACCATGGCGGGCACCTATGTGGTGGATTACTCAACGGGAATGTACGCAACCATCGGAACGCTCGGTGCACTGCAGGCGCGCGAGCGCAGCGGCGAGGGACAGATCGTGGACGTTGCGTTGATGGATTCCGCCTTGTCAATGCTGATGACCGCTATCCCGGAACAGGTGCTGCATGGACGTTCCATGACGCGCCACGGTAATCGCGATCGCTATGCGGCACCGTCCAACACTTTTCCGACCCGCGACGGTGACTGGGTGCATCTGGTGTGCGCGGGCGATGGCATGTTCCGCGGTCTGGCTAAAGCAATGGGGCGCGCCGAACTGGCTGCAGATCCGCGCTATGAGAACAATGTCGTTCGGATGGACAACGTTGATACGCTCGAAGAATTAATCACCGCCTGGACCAAATCGCTGAGCACCGAAAAATTACTTGAAGCACTCGAGGATAATGATGTTCCGTCAGCAAAAGTCGCGACCGTTCCCGATCTCATCGAAGATGAGCATCTTGAACATCGCGGCCAGATCATCAGCATGCAGCATCCCAAAGTCGGCACGGTTCCGATGCAGGGATTTACGGTCAAGTTCGCTGATTCTCCGATGCAACTGCGCCATCCACCGCCGCTGCTCGGCCAACACAGCGACGAAGTTCTCGGCGAATGGTTAGCCATGACGGAGGCGGAGATAGCACGACTTCGCAAAGGCAGCATCATCTGACCGAACTTGTATAAACCGCACAAAGCCAGAAATACTAATGAACCTCAAGCATCTTCTCATCGCTAATCGGGGTGAAATCGCGATCCGTATCGCGCGCAGCGCTGCCGAAGCGAACCTGCACTCCCATGCAGTTTATTCGGAGGACGACGCGCAGTCCGATCATGTCACCAAAGCGGACGCGGCCCACCGGCTAACAGGCACTGGTCCCGCCGCTTACCTCGACGCCGCGCAAATTATCGACGTCGCGCGCGAGGCGAACTGCGACGCGATTCACCCCGGTTATGGATTTCTCAGCGAGAACGCCAGTTTCGCTCGCAGTTGTGAAACGGCGGGGCTGCTGTTCGTCGGCCCAACACCGGCGGTGCTCGAGGCGTTCGGCGACAAGGGCCGCGCGCGTGCGCTCGCCGAGCAGCGCGAGGTGCCGGTTCTGCCCGGCACCGATGGCCCCACGACACTGGCGCAGGCGCGCAAATTCCTCAAGTCGCAGGGCCGTGGCGGCGCGATCATGATCAAGGCAATCGCCGGAGGTGGCGGCCGTGGCATGCGACCGGTGTTGAAAGCGTCCGAACTCGATTCGGCCTTTGAGCGTTGCAGCTCGGAAGCGAGGCAGGCGTTTGGAAACGGTGATGTTTATGTAGAAAAGCTGTTCCCCAAAGCGCGCCATATCGAAGTCCAGGTCATTGGCGATGGCAGCGGCAATGTCGTGCACCTGTGGGAGCGCGAGTGCAGCCTGCAGAGAAATCGTCAAAAGCTGGTTGAAATCGCGCCAGCACCGGGGCTGTCGCCGCGACTTCGCGAGCGGCTCATTGAAGCGGCGTTGCGCATGGCGCGCGCAGTCAAACTACGCAATCTTGCGACATTTGAATTCCTGGTCGAGCAGGAAGCCGCAGACCAATCAGAGTTCGCATTCATCGAGGCCAATGCCCGGTTGCAAGTCGAGCACACCGTCACGGAAGAAGTAACCGGCATCGATCTGGTGCGTACGCAATTCGATATTGCCGCCGGCCGCACACTCAAAGACATCGGTCTGTTTGACGGCGAAATACCGCCGATACATGGCATCGCAATGCAAGTACGCGTCAACGCTGAAACCATGTCGGGCGATGGCACGATCCGACCGGCTGCAGGAACGCTCGATGCATTCGATCCACCGGCAGGACCGGGGGTGCGCGTTGACACCTGCGGACACGGCGGATTTACTATCAACCCGCGCTTCGATTCCCTGCTCGCCAAAGTCATCGTGCATGTCGCACCAGGACATGTGAATACCGAGGGCCAGCTAAAAGCGGTTGCTGCAAAGGCGCGACGGGCATTGTCAGAATTTCGCATCAGCGGTGTTTCCAGCAATCGCGAGTTCCTGCTCAATCTGATTTCGACTGCCGACTTCGTTGCCGGACACTGGCACACTGGGCTGATCGAAGACAATCTGGCGACACTGTGTACCCCGGCCGATCATCCGCGTCTTTACGGCGAGTTGATCGATGAAAACGCACCCGCCGCATCCGCTGTCATAGACCCGGTAGATCCGCTGGCGGTGTTGAGCCACGGTAAACGCGACATCGGTGCAGCGGCGCCGCCAGAAGAGACACCACTGGCGGAAGGCTTGCGTGCGATAGCAGCCGCAATCTCGGGGACCATCGTTAGTATCGATGTCAGTGTCGGTGACACGATCCGGCGCGGCCAGCAGGTTGCGGTCATGGAGGCGATGAAAATGGAGCACGTCATCGTTTCCCCTGTAACCGGCGTGGTTGAGGAAGTCCGCGGCAAGCAGAACCAGACGTTGGTCGAAGGCGCAGCCTTGTTGACCGTGAGCGTAACGGAGGACCAATCCGGTCTGGTTGAATCACAACAAGCGCTCGACCTCGATGCAATTCGGCCCGATCTGGCGGAGTTGCAGCAGCGGCGCGCGCTGACACTCGATGCCGCACGGCCCGATGCAGTCGAAAAGCGCCGCAAACTGGGTTTTCGCACAGCGCGGGAAAACGTTGCCGACCTGTGCGATCCGGACAGTTTTTACGAGTACGGCGCGTTCACCATCGCCGCTCAGCGCAGCCGGCGCCCGATCGACGACCTCATCAAACGCACCCCGGCCGATGGTCTGGTGATGGGTATCGGTCGCGTTAACGGCACACTGTTTCCCGATGTCGATGCACGCTGCATGGTGATGGCCTATGACTACACCGTATTAGCCGGAACCCAGGGCCACAAAAATCACGCAAAGAAGGATCGCTTTTTCGAACTGGCCGCCGAATGGCGCTTGCCGGTAATCGTTTTTGCCGAAGGCGGTGGCGGCCGGCCCGGTGACACAGACATACTCACTTCCGGCTGGCTCAATATCAAAGCCTTCACGTTGCTGGCAAAATTAAGCGGTCTGGTCCCGCTGGTCGGCATTGTTTCAGGACGCTGCTTTGCCGGCAATGCGGCCGTCGCCGGTTGCTGCGATGTGATTATCGCCACCGAGAGGACTTCGCTCGGTATGGGCGGACCGGCCATGATCGAAGGCGGCGGGCTCGGCGTCTTCCATCCCGATGAAGTCGGTCCCACATCGGTTCAGCGCCGCAATGGCGTGATCGACGTCGTGGTCAACGATGAAACCGAAGCGGTACAGGTGGCGAAGAAGTACATCTCCTATTTTCAGGGGCCGCTAAAAGATTGGGTGTGTGAAGATCAGCGCGAATTGCGCCACGTCGTGCCGGAGAACCGTTTGCGCGTATACGACGTGCGGCGGGCTATCGATCTGATAGCCGATACCAACTCGGTGCTGGAGCTGCGGCGCGACTTCGGAACCGCGATGATCACGGCATTCATCCGCATCGAGGGCCGACCGATGGGTCTCATTGCCAACAACGCCATGGTTCTGGGCGGCGCGATCGATTCTGATGCCGCTGACAAGGCAGCGCGCTTTCTGCAACTTTGCGATGCCTACGACCTGCCGATTCTGTCGTTGTGCGACACACCGGGCAACATGGTCGGCCCGGAGGCCGAACGTGAGGCGCTGGTACGCCATTGTTGCCGCCTGTATGTGATCGGAGCCAATATGACCGTACCGATCTTTTCCGTAGTGCTTCGAAAAGCATACGGACTCGGTTCGCAGGCTATGGTCGGCGGCAGTTTTCATCTGCCGATGTTCTCGGTTGCCTGGCCAACCGGCGAGTTCGGGCCGATGAATCTCGAAGGCTCGGTCAAGCTTGGATTTCGCAAGGAACTTGAAGCGATTGACGATCCGCAGCAACGCAAGAAGAGGTTCGAGGAAATGGTGGCCGAGGCCTATGAGCGGGGCAAAGCGCTGAGCACTGCGATGCTGTTCGAAATTGATGACGTCATCGACCCGGCAGATACGCGTGCCTGGGTCATGGCAGGGCTTCGCTCGCTGCCTGCGACACCGGCGCGCAGCGGCAAAAAACGCGCTTGCGTCGACACCTGGTAACCGGCTGTTGCCTCAAGCGGCCTGCGGCGAACATCGTTCTAGTGGAAATGGTTGCAATGAACATAATTGCAATGAACATGGTTGCAACGAACTTGGTTCCAATAATTAATGGATCTCAGTGAACTGGCAGGACGTCGTGCGCTCGGCAACGCGACCGCCGATGATTATGTGCGCTGGGCCGAAGGGCGGCTCAGCGATGGCGTCGACTCGGACGATGTCGCGGTGCTCGCGAGTTTTGGCCTGGCAAAGAATCCAGATTCGCGGGAAATCGAAAGCTGGTTTCACAAGGCGCTGGATGATCTCGGCCTGACATTGCCGCGACGCGACCAGGCGTTGCTTTGTTATTCGAGGCACATTTGCAGACGAATAGTCGCAACAGATGTTTCGCCTGACGATGGACTGCAACTTCTTGAGCCATTCTACAGAGCCACTGAATACGCACGATCGATATTCATGATCTGGGGTGAGCTTGCCGAGGACGTATCGCTATTGTGCGAGGGCGAACAGCCGGTTTTCAATAGCGGACTGAACAATGCCAACATGACGTCGTTCATCCGTGATGTCGCGTCTCAATACCTGGTCCTGTCGGAGCTCGACCTGCCGGGCAATTTCTTCGAACTTCATGC
>JBFKXV010000201.1:0-5449 GCA_041637935.1 Burkholderiales bacterium
GAACGTTTCTTTTACTTTCGGGTTGTTCACTCATGGCTTCGTCCATGACTATACGACTGAAACTCTCTCACCGCGGAGGGCGCGGAGGGCGCAGAGCAAAAGCAAGGAAGACTGTTTGAAGCTGCAATAGCAACGCGAACGGCTACGCAAAATTTCGATCGAAGTTTGTGGTTTTTACTATATGGCCATGTTGTCATTTCGCTTCCAAGGCAACTGCTGGCAACTAGATCGTCACAGGTATTCAGTTTTGTTATTCGATTTACTGTGCGTCCTCAGCGTCCTCTGCGGTGAAAGCTTTAATCCTCCGCGGAGGACCGCTAAACTTGGTTACGTGTTCGATCATGCGACACGGTAATTGGACCCGGCAGTGGTATTTCAACAGCCTCTGAAGCATTAGGCGCCGAGTTGGTCAGCCAGATCCATCAAACTCGTCGCGTTGTAATCGAACGTGCTGTCCGGTGACAGATCAAGCTTCTTGCTGGGCGGAAACTCCTTGGGACGTGCCACGAAGGCAGCGTGCAGGCCTGATCTCTGCGCGGCGCGCAGATCGTCCTTGTGCGCAGCGACAAGCATCACCTGATCGCGTGGGAAGCCGAGCATTTTTGCCGCGCCCTCATAGGCCTGCGGGTCCGGTTTGTAGTGGTGGAACAGCTCTGCCGAAATGATGCAGTCCCACGGCAGCCCAGCATTCTTTGCCATGTTGGTCAGTAGTGACATGTTGCCGTTGGACAGCGTCGCGATGACGAATTTCTTCTTCAGCCGTTTCAGGCCGCGCACCGAATCCGGCCACGGCTTGAGGCGATGCCAGGCACGGTTGAAGTGGTCCTTGTCCTCCTCGGTCAGCCCATCGATGTTGAACTTGACCAGCAACTCGTCGAGGATCAGCCGGTGCAGCTGGTCGATGTTCATCCATGCCAGCTCACCGTGACGCACCCGGTCCATGGCTGGCGCGTATCCGGCACGCCAGGCATTGGCGAAGCGTGCCCAATTGAATTTGATGTTCTTTCGCTCGCCCAGCGCGCGGCCCTCCCGCGTGATACTGCCGCGCCAATCCACTACGGTCCCGAATACATCGAAAACCAGTGCGCCAATCTTGTCGGCCGTCATCCTGTCCTCCATGTTTATTCGGCGTGATTATAGTCGTATCGCTACCCGTGAGCCCCCTCACAGAGGGGTTTTTGGCGTTGCGCATGATCTGAATGGCTGCCTGGGTGTGGAATCGAGCAGATAAATTCAGGAAATATTCCCAACCTGGAAATGGCACCAGGCGCGGGCCCGTGAGTTAACATCTCGTCACTTTGCGTCATGCTGGCCCGGCTGGCGCGCTTAAACAGATAAAAGCAATTAAGGGAGGCGTGTCAGTGTTTACCCGGCTTGGTTACCTTTGCGTAATTACGTTTGCGTTGTTGCCTGTGTCAATGGCAGTTGCGCAAAATCCTGTATCAGAGCTCGAGGCGCCGACGGTGGAGGTGGTCGGCACAACGCCGCTGCCTGGACTCGGTACACCGGTAGAGCAGGTGCCCGCGAATGTCCAGATCAAGACCGGTGAAGAGATCGAGACACAGAGAAGTACGAATGTTGGTGAGTTCCTGGAACAGAACTTGACCTCAGTAACTGTCAGTAATGGTCAGAACAATCCGTTCCAGCCGGACGTCAGTTTTCGTGGCCTGACGGCGTCGCCGCTGTTGGGCACGCCGCAGGGCCTCTCGGTATTCATGGACGGTGTTCGTATCAACGAGCCGTTCGGCGACGCGGTGAACTGGGACCTGGTCCCGCAGAACGCGGTCTCTACAATCAATCTCATTCCCGGCTCGAACCCGGTGTTCGGTCTCAACACCCTCGGTGGCGCGTTGTCGCTCAACACCAAATCCGGTTTTCAGTACCCCGGGGGCTCGGTCACTGCTTACGGAGGTTCGTGGGGGCGCAAAGCTGCTGAAGTTGAATACGGCGGTCACGGAGAGAAAAACGACTGGTATGTTGCCGGCACCTTGTTTGACGAGGATGGCTGGCGCGATTTCTCCCCAAGCGAGGTGCGGCAGTTGTTCGGCAAGTTCGGCCGCGAAGATGCCGAGACCGATTTCGATTTCAGCATCATGATCGCCGACAATGATTTGCAGGGCACGCAGGCGCTGCCGGTTTCATTTCTCGGTAATCGCAAGCAGGCGTATACCTGGCCCGATCAAAACCAGAACCAGGTCCTGTTTCTCAATGCCAGAGGCAGTCACTTTATGAGTGACACGCGGTTTCTCGCCGGTGATGTGTATTTGAGGGACTACGAAAACATCAATTTCAGCAGTAACGTCAACGACGACTATGACGGCCCGTCAAACAATAGCTGTGACGGCATTGCCGATCCGGGATCGTGTCCAGCTTTCAACGATCGAAGCAAGACCGAAACGACCGGTTATGGCGGCACGCTGCAAATGACTTTCCTGGACGCAGTTGCCGGCCGCGGCAATTCGCTTACTCTAGGAGCGAGTGCCGATCTCGGTGACACGCGATTTCAGCAGGAGGAGCAGGAGGCGATCTTTACGGCTGAGCGGGGTACGCTAGCCCAAGGCGATTTCGCACTAGAAACCGATGTCGATGCGACCAATGCGTACTACGGTCTGTACTTCACTGACACGCTGCAACTCACTGACATCACCACTCTGACGCTTGCCGGTCGCTACAACTACGCAAAAATCAAGATCGAAGATCGTACCGGGCTGGAGCCGCAGTTGAACGGTTCGCATACTTTCAACCGTTTCAACCCTGCGATCGGCGTGAATGTGAACCCGTCGCCAGCCTTGACTACCTACGCATCCTATAGTGAAGGCATGCGCGCCCCGACGCCAGTCGAATTGACTTGTGCTGACCCCAATGCGCCATGTCGCTTGCCCAACAACTTCCTTGCCGATCCGCCATTGGAAAAAGTCGTATCGAAGACGATCGAGTTGGGTGCGCGCGGCAACATGAATCAGGATTTGGGCTGGAGCGCGGCGATCTACAACATCGACCTGAAAGACGACATCCAGTTCATCAGTGCCGGGGGTGCCGGCATCAATGCCGGTTTTTTCGACAATGTAGGTGACACGCGCCGCCGCGGTCTCGAGCTTGGCACGTCTTACCAGACGGGTGACCTCGCCCTATCCGCCAATTACAGCTATGTCGATGCGACCTATGAATCCAGCTTCACGATCAACAGCCCGAACAATTCGACGGCAGACGTCAATGATGATATTCAGGTCAGCCCCGGCGACAAGATTCCGGGGATCCCGCAGCATGCGTTCAAGCTGCGCGCCGATTACGCTTTTCTACCGAAGTGGTCGGCCGGTGTGACGCTGAATTATTTCAGCGACCAGTACGCGCGCGGTGACGAAAACAACCAGGACGCCAGCGGAAAGATTCCCGGCTATACGCTGGTCAATCTGGATGCGCGATACCAGGCGAGCCGGGCGCTGCAAGTCTTTGTCAAGTTCCACAATATTTTTGACAAGGAATATGAAACTCTTGGCGTGCTCGGCGAAAACTTTTTTGTCAACGGCTCGTTCGACGCTGGCAATGTGCAGGCCGAACAGTTCCGCTCAGTTGGCGCACCACGGGCAGCCTGGGTCGGTGCCACCTATGCTTTTTGAGTGCCTGATATTCGTTGCCGAGCCGGGTTGTAATGACATGATGGCTTGAACATCCAGCGCCGCCTGACCGGGCAGGCGGCGTTTGGCAGTCTGTTTCGAATTTGAAGCATTTTGCTGTTCCCATCGCGTTCGGCGCGTATCATTGTCACGATAAAGCGCCGCATCAGCGGCCTTGCATGGTGTTTCCAATTGATGCAGCCGTCGCCTCGTGATATGGACAATTCGCAGTTCGACTCAGTCAGGCCGTCTGTTCGCCGTGATCTGGCGATCGTTGCCGTCGTCACTTCTGTCACGTTTTTAGTTTCAAGCTTGCTGGAACTGAACGAGAGGCTGATCGCGTTGACGCGGCCGCTCGAGGCCTATCAAATCGATGAGCTTCCAACGACTTTCCTTGCCATGATTGTGGCGCTCGCATGGTTTTCGTGGCGTCGTTCGCGTCAGTCGATGGAACAGGCCAATCTGCGCCTGGCGGCGCAGCGGGAACTGGCCGAGGCACTGACTGAAAACCGCCGGTTGTCGCAGCGTTATGTTCAGGTACAGGAGCAGGAGCGGCGCGTCCTCGCACGGGAACTGCACGACGAACTCGGACAGAGTCTGAACGCAATCAAGGTGGATGCGGTCAACATCCGTGATGCGGCGCCGGATTCTCCGGAAGTCAGGCGCAGTGCGCAAGCAATCATTGATGTGTCGAGCAAGGTGTATGAAGTGGTGCGCACCCTGTTGCGCCAGCTGCGTCCCGTGGCGCTGGATGAACTTGGACTCGCCAGTGCGGTCCAGTATTCGGTAGATGAATGGCAGCGCCGCCACAAGGCAGTTCAGTGCAGCTTGTCCACCGAAGGTGATCTCGATAATTTGCGTGAGGACGTGAACATTACTGCCTACCGCTTTGTGCAGGAATGTCTGACCAATGTCGCGCGCCATGCCAACGCAGGGCGTGTCAACGTGTTGCTGCGTCGCTCGGAGTTCGTGGGCCACGAGTCCCGGCTCGAAATGGTGGTCGAGGATAACGGCAAAGGCGTTGATCCTGCTGTCCCGCGAACGGGGCTGGGATTAATCGGGCTGCGCGAACGCGTCGAAGCGCTCGGCGGCCGTTTTGAAATTGAGGGTAAACCGGGCGCAGGCATGCGCGTATTTGCTGCCATCCCGCTTCTGCATGATGATCCGGAGGTTAAGCTATGACCGAAACGGCGAAGACCTCCGACAAGTTGCGTGTGGTACTGGTAGATGACCACGCCGTGGTTCGCGAGGGCTACCGGCGACTGCTCGAGCGCACATCGGATATCCAGGTCGTCGCCGAGGCCGCAAACGGCGAAGAAGCCTACCGCTTGATCTGCGATGAGAAACCAGACGTTGCCGTGCTCGATATCAGCCTGCCGGGTCTCGGAGGCATTGAAGTCACGCGCCGGGTGATCTCGCGGCTGCCGAACCAGAAGATCCTGATGTTCAGCATGCATGAAGACACAGTTTTCTCCTCGCGCGCTCTTCAGGCGGGTGCACGTGGTTACGTAACCAAGTCGGCGGCTCCGGAAGTGTTGATCGAAGCGGTGCGCCTGGTTGCGGCCGGCAAGCTCTATATCAGCCAGGAAATGGCACAGGAATTGGCGATGCAGATGATCCCGGGCCGCGAGAAGCCGATCGACGCGCTATCGGCGCGCGAATTCGAGGTATTTCGCTTGCTGGTAGCCGGGCACACGTTGCAAGAGATTTCGGAGATCATGCACCTTTCCTACAAGACCGTCGCAAACTACCAATCCAGTATTCGACAGAAACTCGATGTCACCAACACAGCCCAGGTCGTGCGCGTTGCGCTCAATCATGGTCTGGTGGCAAAC
>JBFKXV010000202.1:0-5447 GCA_041637935.1 Burkholderiales bacterium
AACCGCTGTACGACTTGCCGTTGACGGACAATCTGGTGCTCAGAACGCAGGTGCCATGGGTAAACAATAATCCGCCCGATGCGCCATCAACCAACGGTCTCGGCGATATCACCAATGTGTTGGCCTACCGCTACCACAGTGCTGGCGGGAGCAATTACTTTCTCGCGCTTGAAGCCCGTTGGAACACGGCCGAAAAAGACAGCCTGGGTGTTGGCAATACACTGTTGGCGCCGACCTGGTTTGCAACGATCAGCGTCCCGAAATACAAGACCCTGTTGTTTCCGCTGGTGCAGACATTTATCTCGGTCGACCGTGACGACGGCCGCCAGGAGGTCAACTACACGGTTTTCAAGGGGCGATTTCTCACCAGACTGGAAGACGGCTACTACGTTTTCGTTGAGCCTCTGGTTTACTTCGATCACGAGGATGACAACGATAGCACCGGCGTGCTGGAGGTAGAACTGGGCCGGTTTGTCAATCCGCGGACCATGCTCTACGGCCGGCCAGGTGCCGGCGTATGGGGCAACACCGGGTCGGCCTATCTTTTCGAGTGGAACTTCGAAGTCGGTCTTCGTTACTTCTTTTAGTAGCTGGTTGCCGCAACGGCTGCGCCGGGCAATCAGGGTAGCCTGAATGCCTCGACGCCAATCCGGATGGTGACTTCGTCGCCAATGGTCGGAACGTAAGTGGTCATTCCCCATTGCGAGCGACGGATGCGGGTCTCGGCATCGGCACCGCAAACGGGCCGGTCGTTGATCGCGTGCCGGCCGCACGCAAAATGCGTGATGCGAAGTGAAACCGGCAACGTTTTTCCCAGCATCGTCAGCTCGCCGTCGGCATTGACCAGGCGATCACCATCAAACGTCAAAGAGGTGGCGACAAACTTCATGGTCGGATACTGATCGACGTTGAAGAACTCCGCTGCTCGCAAGTGCTCATCGCGCTTCTCCAATCCGGTATCAATCGAAGCGGTGTCAATGACGATTTCGATATGCCCGCTGCCAGCCGCTGCATCGAGGACGATGTCTCCAGACGTGCGGTCGAACGTTCCGCGCGCCGTTGACAGGCCGAGGTGATTGATTTCAAAACTCGCATACGTGTGCTTCGGATCAACGACATAAACCACCGGTTCTGCCAGGACCGCTGAGCATGCCAGTAACATTGCCGTCATCGCGATCGGTCTTGAAATCGATGCAGGCTGCCGTGACTTTGTTTCATGCATTCTGTTACTCCGGATCCGGTGATGCTCGATCCATTTTTCATAATGGATCGCGACCGCATTGATTAAAACCGCATTCATTAAAACGGTGCGGCATTGCGAGAGTGGTTCTAGCCAAACTCTAGCGCAGTGCGCTGCCGTGGTCACTTCGCCAGGATAGCTTGCGTGCTGTCGTGAGACCAAAGGAATGATCATTAATTCAATTAGCTAGCGCGGCTTGACGCGTGTCACGCCGAAAGAGACACTTGCGGGCCATGGCTTCTGATGCAATCAACATCGGTCTGCTGATCATTGGTGATGAAATTCTTTCCGGCAAGCGCAAAGATCAGCATTTTCCGAAAGCGATCGAAATCGTTCGTGCGCGCGGATTGTCCGTTTCGTGGAGCATGAATCTGCCGGACGATCCGCAAACCATCACCGAGGTGCTGTCGAGCACCATGGCGCGCGATGACATCGTGTTCAGCTTCGGTGGTATCGGTGCCACGCCGGATGATCATACCCGCCAATGCGCGGCGCGTGCCGCCGGTGTTGAACTCGCCTTGCACCCCGACGCGAAACGCGAGATCGAGGCACAGTTTGGTAACCAGGTGAATCCGCGGCGTCTCGAAATGGGCGTGTTTCCAGCCGGTTCGCGCATCATCCCCAATGCCTACAACCGGATACCCGGCTTCAGCATCGGCAGGCACCACTTCCTGCCCGGGTTTCCGTCTATGGCCTGGACCATGATGGAGTGGGTGCTCGACAACGAATACGCTGACCAGCACCGAGCGTCACCGCCGGTCGATATCGCGGTTATCGTCAAGGATGCCCCGGAGAGCCAACTGATTGATTTGATGAACGATTGCTTGCAGCGTTTCCCCGGCTGCAAGGTGTTCAGCTTGCCAACGCTCAGGCCGGAGGGTCGTCGCATCGAGCTGGGTGTCAAAGGAGATTCCCGCCAGGCAGGCGAAGCGTTGGTTTTCCTGCAGCAGGGGGTGAGCGCACTTGGTTTCGCTTGGGAACCGCGTCCTTGAAGCGGCCTCATGACGCTCCGGTGGCCTGGCGCATGGATCCAGCCGTGTGAATGCACGCCGCTGCCATCTCGCCATGGCAGCAGATGATTAACTTTCCGTAATCTTTCATACACCAGCGCTAATATGCGCTCGCTGGCATGCTATTGATATTGTTATAGTTTTTCTCTGCGCGTCCGGCAATGCGTCAGACCCAGGTCAATCGTTTAAATCGCTAACCCCGTTCGGGCGGCTGGTTCGTTTATACGCTCAGCTGATTGAAAACGGAGGTTGTCATGAAACGATGGATACTTGCCCTGGTTCTGGGGCTTCTCACTGTGCCGGTACTGGCGGCCGGGCGCCTGGCCCAGGTCGACATCGTCGATGCGCATAGCGGCCAGACGCTGCCGGTCTATTACGACCATGGACGTCACTACGTTGCCGGGGTGCCTGGCCGTGAATATTCGATTCGCATCCGCAACCGGTCTCATAGCGACTTGTTGGCGGTGGTCTCGGTCGATGGTGTCAACGTCGTGACCGGTGAGACAGCGGCAATCGACCAGGGCGGCTACATTCTGGGCAGGCGCCAGCGCTTCGATATCAAAGGATGGCGCAAATCGCTCGAGCAGGTCGCATCGTTCTACTTTTCCAGTCTCGACGACTCTTATGCGGCGCGCACCGGCCGGCCTGACAATGTCGGCGTCATCGGCGTGGCACTGTTCAAGCACAAGGCGCGGGCGCCGTTTCTCGACGGCTTCTCCGAAGCGCCTGAACCGGCCGCCCCGCGTGCACGCGAATCGGAAAAATCTGCCGACGATGCGGCGCGGCTGGGAACCGGTCATGGGCGCCAGCAGACGTCGGTGGTGCGATACGGGCAGTTCGAGCGCGAGTCGGCCACGCCCAATGAGATCGTTACGATTTACTATGACAGCCGCGCCAACCTCGTGGCGCGCGGCATCATTCCCGAGGTGAGACACGTTCCGGACCCGTTTCCGACCGGTTTTGTTGCCGACCCACCGAACGGCTGAGATCGAGGTTTGGCAGGTGTCGAAGCGAAAACGGCCCCTGCCAAAGCCGCTAGACTTGCGGGGATGTCGGCGAATGCTACCGATGAGAATTTGATGATTGCCTACTGCAACGGTGACGCCGACGCGTTTGCCGAGCTGTATGGCCGTCATCGCTCCGCCCTTTACCGGTTTATCCGGCGCCAGTGCGCCGGCGCTGTTGCCGATGAATTGTTCCAGGATGTCTGGACCAGACTGATCGTGGCTCGACGGCAATATCAACCAAGCGCCAAGTTTTCCACTTATCTGTATCAGGTGGCGCGCAACCGGTTGATTGATCATCATCGATCGAGCGGGCGTAATCTTGAGGATCCGCAGGGCGACGATCCGCCGGATGCAGCGGGCGCGAGCGGCCAACAACCGGAGATATTGGCACAGACACGGCAACAGGCATCGCGCTTGTTGGACTTGATCGACGCATTGCCGGCGGCACAGCGCGAGGCATTTCTGCTGCACGAGGAAGCGGGCCTGACGCTGGCCGAGATCGGTGAGGTGACCGGGGTGGGTCGAGAGACCGTCAAGAGCCGCCTGCGTTACGCACTGACAAGCCTGCGCCGCGGTATGGAGGGTTGGGTATGAGCGGTATAAGCCTGAACCGATGGAATCAGCGTGATGTGACCCCGAACCGGAGAAAGCTGTGACAGGCGCGAGCCCCAATTGGAGAACGTTGTGAGTGAACACTCGCACGACGACGAGGAACTGGAAGCATTCCTGTCGCGCGACTCTGCGCTGTCTCGCCGCTACCGGGAATCGAGCGACGAGCAGCCTCCCGAGCACGTCGATGCCGCAATCCTGGCAGCGTCGCGTTGGGCAGTCGGCGCTGACAGAATTAGCGCTGACAGAACTGGCGCAGACAGAATTAGCGCTGACAGAACTAGCTCTGAACGAACCGGTGCTGGCACAACTGGCGCCGACCGCAATGGTCGCGGAGCGCGCCACACTGGTTCGGATTTTGGCCAAGCACTTCGCGCCAGTGCGAGGTGGCGCCGCAGCGTGGTGGCGCGCTGGAGCGTGCCGCTGGCGATGGCAGCAGTCGTCGTGCTCGCTGTGACATTGACCATCACGATTGAGCGTGACCCCGAGTTGGACCGCATTTATCAGCGCTACGACTCGCCGGCCCCGGCTGAGGGTGAAATAGTTAGAGACGACGCCATGGCCGAAGCCGACGTCGCTGCGCCACGGCCTCCGGCAGCGAAGGCGGTGTCGCCCGGATTGACAGCAACATCAAGTGAGCCTGCTCCGGCGTCGCCATTGGCGAAGCAGGAACCGGCGGATACCTTGCCGGCCGATTTGTTGCCACAGGTGAAAGAGCAGATCGCGCGGCAACCCGCTCAACAAAACAGACTTGCAGCGCGCAAGCGCAGCGAGATGTCCCAACAAGGACTCGCTGCGGACCAAACGGTCAAGCGCGACACGCCGGCAACAGTAGCCGAAGAGCAGGTCGCCGAGAAAGTGGCGCCCGCGTCAACAACCGTTGCACCTTTCCCGGACGGTCCCAGTGCCGAAACGAAAGCCGCCGGGGACGGCGATGCCGGGATGACGGACCTCGATGACATTGCGAGGCTCGGTGAAGCGGCGAGCGTCGATGAAATCGCAAGCCCCGTTGAGGCGCGCGACGATTCCGCATTTGCCGGTGCCAGAGCATTGCCCGAGGCGGAGCAATCACCGCCTGCAGCGGCGGTGGCGCCGGGGCGGCAACAGGCGTTGGCGCCGGCACCGCTCGCGGTGCCCCTGGATGAGCGCGAAACTGCCGAACAGGAAATGGCCGAGCGTGGACTTGCCGAGTCAGTGCAGCCGGCCGAAATCGTCGCCGCCGAGTCGGTGCGTGAACCGGAGCCATTTCGTGAACCGGTGCAAATTCGTGAACCAGTGCGATGGATCGAAGACATCGAGGAACTGCTTGCGCAAGGCAGGCGAGACGAGGCGGTCGATTCCCTGAAAGCATTCCGAACCGAGTACCCTGATTACGAGTTGCCGCCGGATCTGCTGGCGCTGCTGCCGGCGGCAGCCGAATAGCCGATCGCGCTGCTCGAGCGGCACCAGGAACGCGGCGGGTGTTAGCGTTTCAGTGCAAGTGTCAGCCCATCGCCAATCGGCAACAAGGAAATGTCGACGCGCTCATCGGCATGCACCAGTGTATTGAATTCGCGAATAGCACGGGTGTCATCGGTCTGG
>JBFKXV010000203.1:0-5382 GCA_041637935.1 Burkholderiales bacterium
ATTGCGATCGGTGCGTCGCGAACCGATCGCGACTTTCGCGCCGGCATCACGCATTGCCAACGCCATTTCGCGACCGATTCCACTGTTGCCGCCGGTTACCAGGGCAACCCGGCCTTCTAGTGAGAATATTTGGTTACTCATTGTTCTTCCTTCTTCGCTTTGACTTCGCACCCACCGACAATTCAGAGCGCAACGCGTTGCCTTATGCATGCTCGCGTTCGTTTGATCTTGCTGTTCCTCAGCGTCCTCCGCGTCTTTTGCGGTGAGCGCCTCCCTGGTGCTATTAGAAAGACCTCGGCAGACCGAGAACGTGCTCGGCAATATAGGACAGGACCAGATTGGTAGAGACTGGCGCAACCTGGTACAAGCGCGTCTCACGAAACTTGCGTTCGATATCGTACTCCGCCGCGAAGCCGAAGCCACCGTGTGTTTGCAGGCAAACGTTAGCAGCTTGCCACGACGCCTTTGCCGCAAGATACTTCGCCATATTTGCTTCCGCGCCGCACGGCCGCTTGGCGTCAAACAGTTCACAGGCCTTCCAGCGCATCAAATCTGCTGCCTCGACTTCTATGTATGCCTCTGCAATAGGAAACTGCACGCCCTGGTTCTGCCCGATTGGCCGATCGAATACGACGCGCTCCTTTGCATAATCGCTGGCGCGGTCGACAAACCAGTAGCCGTCGCCGATGCACTCTGCCGCAATCAGTACGCGCTCGGCGTTCAAGCCATCGAGTATGTATCGAAACCCCTGCCCTTCCTCACCAATACGGTTCTCCACGGGGATTTCCAGGTTGTCGAAAAACAATTCGTTGGTTTCGTGATTAACCATGTTGGCAATCGGTCGCACGGTTAACCCGGATTTCACGGCGTCACGCAAATCGACGATAAAGATCGACATGCCTTCCGACTTCTTTTTCACTTCCGCAAGCGGCGTCGTGCGTGCCAGCAGGATCATCAGGTCAGAATGCTGTACTCGCGAGATCCACACCTTTTGACCGTTGACAATGTAACGGTCGCCCTTGCGTACGGCGACAGTCTTGATTTTTGTCGTGTCGGTACCGGCGGTCGGCTCAGTCACGCCCATCGACTGCAAACGCAGTTCAGCGCTGGCAATCTTTGGCAGGTATTCGCGCTTTTGTGCTTCCGAGCCGTGACGCAGCAACGTGCCCATGTTGTACATCTGGCCATGGCATGCGCCGGCATTGCCTCCGGAGCGATTGATTTCTTCCATGATGACCGATGCTTCGGCGAGCCCGAGCCCGGAACCGCCGAACTCCTGCGGAATCATCGCTGCCAGCCAGCCCGCTTCGGCCAGTGCGTTAACGAATTCCTCGGGGTAAGCGCGCTCGGCATCAACGCGGCGGTGGTACTCGTCTGGATACTGCTCGCACAGGGCGCGCACGCCGTCGCGAATGTCCTGATAACGATTTGCGGTGGACTGGTTCATAAGATGATCTTGTGACGATTGACCGCTCACGCCAGTGTGGCGCTGGCTTCCATCGTCAGCCAGCCTTCGTGATCGCGCGTCCAAAGACTGACGCGGCCGTCATCCTCCTGACGACCGCAGACCTGAAAGCGATGAATATCGAATAATGGACGAATCGCGCGAAAACTGAAACTGCGCACCTGAACGTGGGGAAGATTGTCGCGCAGCAACTCGACCAGCAACGTCGCCGTGAGCGGGCCGTGCACGATGAGCCCCGGGTACCCTTCTACTTCGGTGACATAGGTCCGGTCGTAATGAATCCGATGCCCGTTGAATGTCAGCGCCGAGTAACGAAACAGCATGACCGGGTCGGCATCGATATCGCGAGAAAACGTCTCGTTATCCGGCGCTTTGCGCGGGGTTGACTGCGGCTCATTTGGTTTGGGATTGTCACGATAAACGATTTCGTGCTCTTCGCTGATGGCAACCCCATCCGCATTGCTGATCTCATGCTCGACTGTGACGAACACCATTTGCCCGGTGCGTCCCTGCTTGGCAGCAACGTCAGTAACGCGCGAAGTGCGCTCAATGTCGTCGCCTACCCGCAATGCGTGGTCGAAAGTCAGCCGGCCGCCAGCCCACATGCGCCGCGGCAGTGGCACCGGTGGCAGAAACCCGCCGCGTTTAGGATGACCATCCGGCCCGATATCATTGTGGCGCGCCACCGGTGCAAAAAACATCCAGTGCCAAGCAAGCGGCAGCTCGCTGCCGGCAAGCGGCTCGGGTTCGTCACGATCCAAAGTGGCGTACATTTGCCCAACCTGCGTGGCGCCGATATGGTCGTGACGTGTCTCCGTCCGGCCAATCCATTCTCGCAAGTGATCGACAGAAAATTTATCACTCATGGCTTTTCAATTCCCGCAATCTGCAAAGCCGTTACTTGTCGAATAATTACCCGTGAAAGTGGACAATGGTCTTGGTCGTGGTCATGTGCTCCAGTGCAAGGAAGCCTTTCTCGCGCCCGTGTCCGCTTTTCTTCATCCCGCCAAACGGCAGTTCGACACCACCGCCAGCGCCGAAATTATTAATAAATACCTGACCGCAATTCATGCGCTTGGCAACTCGCTGCTGACGGTCGCCATTACTGGTCCAGACAGCGCCCACCAGGCCGTAGTCGGTCGCATTCGCCAGCGCCACCGCATCTTCTTCGTCCTTGAACGGAATCGCCGACAACACGGGGCCGAAGACCTCCTCGCAAGCGAGTTTGTGATCGCGCGGAACATTGCCGAACAAGGCCGGCTTGACCCAGTAGCCATTCGGATTCAATCCTTCGGCGAGCGTGCCTTCAGCGAGCAACGTGATGCCGCTGTCGATTGCGTCTTTGGTGAAACCGATGACCTTGTCACGCTGGGTCGGATTCATTAGCGGACCGCAGTCCAGATCCATCTCGGGCGTACCCACACGCAATTTGGAAAACGCATCAGCGACCTTGCCGACAAACTGATCGTAGATCGACTGCTCGACCAGCACGCGGCTGCCAGCGGAACAGGTCTGGCCGGCGTGCTGGATGATTGCTTTGACCACCACCGGCAATGCCATTTGCAGATCAGCATCGGCGAAAACAACCTGCGGTGACTTGCCACCCAGTTCCAGCGTGCAGCCAATGTGATTGCGCGCGGCTTCCTGCTGCACCAATGTTCCAACGTAAGGTGACCCGGTAAAGCTGATGAAGTTAACACCGGGGTGCGCCGAGAGCGCAGCGCCTGCCTGTTCGCCGAGTCCGGTCACGACATTGAGCGCGCCGGCCGGCAATCCGGCGTCGACGCCCAGTTGTGAGATCTTGATGGTCGACAAGCAGGCGTCTTCCGAGGGCTTGACCACGGCAGCATTGCCAACGGCAATGGCCGCCGCAACCGTGCGCGCATACTGTTGTGCCGGATAGTTCCACGGAATGATGTGCCCGGTGACGCCGTGCGGCACGCGCATGACATTGACGCTGTAGCCATCGAGGTAGGGAATGACCTGGCCGTGCAGTTTGTCGGCAGCACCGGCGTAATACTCGAAGTAGCGCGCCGTTGCCGTAATGTCGGCCCGGCCGGCGGTGAGCGGCTTGCCGGTGTCGCGTGACTCAATCATTGACAACTCTTCAAAGTTATCCATGATCAGACGCGCCCAGCGCTGCATGATGCGGCTGCGCTCGACCGGCGGCGTATGACCCCATTCGCCATCCAGAGCGGACTGCGCGGCACGCACTGCGCGGTCAATGTCGTCGGCGCCGCCTGCCGCGATGCGCGCAAACGTCTCGCCGTTGCATGGGTCGATCATCGGCAGGCTCTCGCCGCTTGCCGCCTGCACCTGTTCGCCGCCAATTAACAACGCGTGTGATTCGAGTTCTACTGCAGTCATATTTCCTCCGCTGGGTTTTTCCGATACCACTCCAAAATTTCTAATGACCTGTTTACATCAGCGGCACGCCGCGGCCAATCAGATGCTTGTAAACAGCCGCATCACACCACTTGTCCATCATGCAGCTGCCTGATTTGCTCGTCGCTGTAGCCCAGTTCCGCGAGTATTGCATCGGTGTGCTCACCAATATCAGGGATTGCATCCATTCGGGGTTCGAAACTGTCTGGCACACCCGGAGGTTTCAGTGCCTTGATCTTGCCGACCGGCGTATCGACCTGTGCCCAGCGTTCTCGCGCAGCAAGTTGCGCATGGTCCCACACGTGCTGCATGTCATTCATTGAGGAACTTCCGATTTTTGCCTCGTCCAGCCGGGCCACGACCTCATCGGCGGTCATATCCGCGAAGACGTCGACGATAATGCGGTGCAGCTCCTTCCTCGCATCCGAACGGCGAAAGCTCGAGGAAAACCGCGCGTCGGTCTTCAATTCTGGTTTCTCCAGCACCTTGTCGCAGAAAACCGCCCATTCACGCTCGTTTTGAAGTCCGAGCATCACGACACTGCCGTCACCAACCTCGAAAGGCCCGTACGGATAAATCGTCGCATGCGAGGCGCCAGTTCGCCGCGGCGGCGTCGCTCCGTCGTAAGCGTAGTAAAGCGGAAAGCTCATCCATTCGCCCATGCTCTCCAGCATGGATACATCGATACGGCAACCGGTGCCGGTCTTGCCGCGCTGGATCAGCGCCGCCAGAATGTTGGTAAACGAATACATGCCGGCAGAAATGTCGACAATCGAGCATCCCGCCTTGGCTGGTGTGTCCGGCGTACCGGTTACCGAGAGCAGTCCCGATTCGGCCTGGATCAGCAAGTCGTAGGCTTTCTTGTCGCGATACGGACCGTCGGCGCCGTAGCCCGAGATATCGCAAACAATCAGTCGCGGGAAACGCTCCTTCAGAGCGTCGTAGGAAAAACCCATGCGCGCCGCCGCGCCGGGCGCAAGGTTCTGTACCAGAACGTCAGCCTTGTCCAGCAACTGCAACACGATTTGTTTCGCTTCGTCCTTCTTGAGGTCGAGCGTGATGCTTTCCTTGGAACGATTGGTCCAGACAAAATGCGATGCCAATCCATTGACACGCTCGTCGTAGGCGCGCGCCGGATCGCCCACGCCGGGCCGTTCGATCTTGATCACGCGCGCGCCCAAATCCGCCAGTTGCCGGGTACAGAATGGCCCGGCGATGACATGCTCGAGTGCAACGACAGTAATGTCTTCCAAGGGTCGCATCAGAAACTATTTCTCCTTTCAACACCAACTCTCAGCAAGCCGCGTTGGCGCTTGCTTCGATTTGCGGTACCTTTCTCCAAACCTGTATCAACATTCTAGGTCGCCGTGTGCGCCTCAGCACCGTGCAATGCTTCACGGAAACGGTTCTTCAGATGCGCGCCATCACGCGGTGGCAATACCAGTGGCATTTGCTCCGATGACACCTTGACCTGGGCGAACATTGGACCCGCACCAGTATGAATCGCTGCGCGCAACGACGCGATCTCTTCC
>JBFKXV010000204.1:0-5372 GCA_041637935.1 Burkholderiales bacterium
AGGCTGTCCCGCAAAGGACAGGGCAGTCTGTAATGCCTTGCAACCCCCGCGCCAGCCAGACGCCGGCGCCGGCCGTCGTCTGAGGGCGACGGGTACACCATGTAGCTATCTGTAAAATTGAGCTAAGTCCTTGCAAAACGGAAAGAATGCGATGCGGAGATGACCGCCCTCGTCGTTGCGAGACGACGCCAACTGCCGCGAATGGTCAGCATTTCTGAATTGCGCGGCAAACCCCGGCCGGAACTCGATTTGGCTTTCGGATCACTGCGTTACGACCGGGCCCGGGCAACACCCTGACGGTGCAGCGGATGGTCAGCCCAGAGCTCGGGTATTGCGGCGCAGCAAGCTACCCGCCGCGATACCGGAGTAATCCCTGGCAACCTCGCATTGAGAGTGCCAAATCGACCCAAATCGACCCCGCAAAGACGTTTTTTTGCTGCGATTGCCTGGAAAAGCACCGCTACCGCGTTGACAGGTCGAACGTCACAGGCTTAGCGTAAGTGCTGCCTGCGACGCCAAGCAAACGCTGCAGCAAAAACGTCGCACTGCAAAACAAACAGCATGTCGCTGGCGTCGCTCAGGCGGGTCGGGCAGCATGCAGGACCAAGAAACCACCAAAGGAGGGGGGCGCCAGATGGAGTTCAATATCCTGAGTCACTTCAAGGGTCTGGAAGAAATACCGACAGACCCGCTCAAAGCCGATGAAATCGGCACCTCACTGTTCATGACCGGCGGCATGGGGCCGAAGATTTCCGAGAAGATGGACGAAAAGGCGAAAGCCGCCGGCATGTCGCGCCGTAACTTCATCAAATCCTCGCTCGGTTTCTCCGCAGCGATGCTCGCGGCAAACGAAGTCACCGGAATGAAGTTCTTCGAGGTAGGCGCCGCCGAAGCGGCGGACGTCGACGCCAAGAAAGAAGCCATCAAGCTTGCCCAAGGCAGCAGTGACTTCATCGTTGATGTTCACACCCACGTCTGTACCCGCCCCGGCCACTACCAACTCGGCGTCAACACCAGCGAGCGCGGAATGTGGTTTGTGCAATTGCTCGACGACCTCGGCAAGGCGTTCGGCATGCCAAACGGCACGCGCGATATGAACATCGAGAACTACGGCAAGATGATTCTCAAGGAAAGCGATACAACGGTTGGCGTGTTCAATCCGTTCGGTTTCCGCGAGCATTACGGCGGCCAGGACATGATTCCGATCGAGTATCAGGTTGGGGTACGCAATAACTGGCCTGACAATACGGTCATGCTGGCCGGGGGTTTGACACCCAATCAGGGCCTTGGTGTGACGCTCGATCGTTTGCGCCAGTATGTCGACGATTACAAGATCTCCGGCCTCAAGCTGTACACGTTTGATGCGACTCCGCAAAAAGGCTGGTGGTTCGACGACGAAAAGATGGCCTATCCGATTTGGGAAGAATGCCGCAAACTCGGCGTGAAGAACATCGGCTGTCACAAAGGCATCCCGTTCGGCCAGTTCTACGCCCGTTATGCGCATGTGGAAGACTTCGATGCAACCGCCGATGACTTCCTCGACCTGAATTTCATCGCCTATCATTCGGCTTGGCCGTATCACAACGAACTGGCTGCACTGAAAGGCTTCAAGCCACAGCGCAAGAACCTGTATTGCGAAATCGGTTCGACCTTCGCGGCCACCGTTACCAGCCGACCGATGGAGTGCGCGCATGTCATCGGCACGCTACTGCGTGATCTGGGACCGGATTATGTTCTGTGGGGCACCGACTCGCTGCTGTGGGGCAATCCACAATGGCAGATCGAAGCCTTCCGCAACTTCCAGATACCCGATGAACTGGTCGAAGGACATGGTTATCCGAAGATCACGCCGGAAATTCGCCGCAAGGTGTTTGGCGAGAACGCTGCACGCATCTGGAACATCGATAAGCGGCGCGCGATGTCAGCCAAGGCCGATCTCGTCGCAACTGCACACGCGTAACAAGAAAGAGGTCCGTCTCGCGTGACAGGGGCCGATTCCGGCAACGGGGTCGGCCCTTTCTCATTGGTACTATTCTCATTGGTACTATTAGTGTTTGACGTCAATTGTGCGTTTATCCGGCCCGGCTGAAACCGGCGCCATCAACCTGGAGTAACCGCAGTGCCGATTTACGAGTATGCATGCGATCCGTGCAAAATCATTTACCGAACCAAGCACGGTATCAACGATCCGCGCCCCGATACCTGCCGCGAATGCAAGGGCGAATTGCGCAAGTTGGTCTCGGCGCCGAGCCTCAACACCAAGCGCTTTACCAGCCCGACACAGGAGAAGTATGCAAAGATCTCCACCAGCGATGAACTTGCTATGGAGAAAGACTTGCAGAAGGTATACAAGACGATATGGGTACCGCCGGAGGTCAAGCACAGTCCATGGGACGACGATCATTGATTGCTCGCGCCAGGTTAGCGAGGCCAGCAATGGCTACCAAGCCCGGCTCACGCATGAGGGTCTTGCTGTTATTGGGCTGCGCCTTGGGAGTCACAGGCGCAGCGGACACGTTGCATCCGGACGCGCTCACTGCGGGTTTCACCTGGACCAGCACCGAGCATGGTGGAGCAGCCTACAGCGTCCCGATCGCTGAACTGAACAAGAAGCAAGGCAAGCGCTTCGCAGCAGGCCAAGAAGCTTTCAACGAGGCCTGGGTGGTTGCACCCGATCCCGGGGTGTGGGGGCTTGGCCCCACCTTCAACGAGGATCGCTGTTCGCACTGCCACCAGGCTAACGGACGTTCGCCTGCCGTCGCCAATGGCAGCGAAGCGGTGCGCGGCCCGCTGGTTCGGTTGAGCATCGCCGGCCAGGACGAGCTTGGCGCCCCCTCACCGCATCCTGCTTATGGCGACCAGCTTCAGAACCGCGGCATTGAAGGCCGGGTTCCGCCGGAAGGAAAAGTCATTGTCACCTACGCTGCGCGCGAAGTGCAGCTGGCCGACGGCGAAGTCATCACCCTGCGCGAACCGAACATTCAATTCGCGCAATTACAGTTCGGAGAGATAGGCGAGAACACTTTGACGTCGCTGCGGGTCGCTCCACAACTGATCGGTCTTGGCCTGCTCGAAGCGGTACCGGATGAGGCGCTACTGGAAATTGCCAGGCAGCAGACTGCGCACGGTATCAGTGGCAGGCCGAATTATGTGTGGGACATCGAAAACGAGCGCCGCGCCATGGGCCGGCTCGGATGGAAAGCGAACCAGCCAAGCGTGCGCCAGCAGGTCGCCGCAGCCTTCATGGGCGACATCGGCGCAACCAGCTACCTGTTCCAGCAGGAAAACTGCCCCCCGGCGCAGAAGCAATGCATCGACACACCGTCAGCTGCGTCTTGCGGCGGGCAAGGCGGTTGTACGGGCAACGCCTTCCGGCCCGAGGTCAACCCGAGCAGACTGACCAACATCACGCTTTACCTGCGCACGCTGGCAGTGCCGGCGCGCAGAAACGTGAACGATCCCGCAGTCAGGCACGGCCAGCAACTGTTTGAGCAGGCACAATGCAGCACCTGCCACATCCCGGAACTGCAAACCGCCGCTGCCAGCGAATTGCCACATGACATCAAGGCCGCCGCCGGCGTAACGATTCGACCGTATACCGACATGTTGCTGCATGACATGGGGCCTGATCTGGCCGATGGCAGACCGGACTTCGAAGCAAGCGGCAGCGAATGGCGCACACCCCCGCTATGGGGCATCGGGTTGCTGCGCACTGTCAACGGACACAGCGATCTGCTCCACGATGGCCGGGCACGCAACGTGACTGAAGCCATTCTGTGGCACGGCGGTGAGGCAAATGCGGCACGTGAGCGATTCAGGCAGATGCCCGCCGAAGACCGTGCGGCACTGGTGAAATTCGTCGAATCGTTGTAGACGCGCTGCACTGATTGGATTTCCTACGCCGAGCGGTGCGCTTGGCTCGATCCACTGGAGTCGCTGCGCTGGCGGCGTTGCCTTCGATACGGCTCCGGGTCATTTGTCCATATCACGCAACTCGCGTCGAATAACCTTGCCGGTAGCGGTCTGCGGCAGGGCGTCGACGTAGCGCACTTCGCGTGGATACTCATGCGCCGACAGGTGCGTGCGCACGTGCTCCTGCAGCTCGCGAGTGAGACTATCACTGGCGTCGATGCCATCGCGCAAGACGACGTAGGCCTTGACGATTTCAGTTCGCTGCGGATCCGGCTTGCCGACTACGGCCGCCATGCGAACCGCTGGATGAGACAACAGGCAGTCCTCGATTGGTCCGGGACCGATCCGATAGCCGGCGCTGGTAATGACATCGTCATCACGCCCGACAAAAGTGAGATAGCCCTGCTCGTCCTCGATACCCATATCGCCGGTGACCAACCAGTCACCGATGAACTTGGCCTGCGTGGCCGCTGGGTTGTTCCAGTATTCCAGAAACATCACCGGGTCCGGTGAGCGCACCGCAATTCGCCCCTGCTCTCCCGCCGGCACGATGCCGCCGCTGTTGTCGATGACGGCAACACGATGTCCCGGAGCCGCTTTGCCGATCGCGCCCGGCTTGACGTCAAACAACGCGGAGCACGACGATACTGTCATGTTGCATTCGGTCTGGCCGTAGAATTCATTGATGGTTACGCCGAGCTGTTGGCGCGACCAATGCAGCAACTCGATTCCGAGTGATTCCCCGCCGCTCGCCAGCGAGCGCAGATTCAGCCGCCACCGTCCCGCCGGGTTGTCCACGGTACGCAGCATTTTCAGCGCGGTGGGAGGCAGGAACACGTTGCGTACCGCGTGCCTGGCCATCAGATCAAAAGCTGCTTCGGCGTCAAATTTCCCGAACCGACGTGCCACTACCGCAACACCCAGATGCCAGGCGGCGAAAAGTACGTCAATCAAACCACCGACCCAGGCCCAATCGGCTGGCGTCCACATCAGGTCGCCCTCACGGCCGAGGAAATCATGCGACATCTCCACGCCTGGCATGTGGCCGAGCAGCGTACAGTGCGGCAGCAATGCGCCCTTCGGAGCACCCGTCGTACCGGACGTGTAGACGATCATGGCCGGATCTGTTGCGGCGGTCCGTACCGGCGTATGAGAATCCGACGTAGCTTCCAAAAGCGCATAAAAATCCTCGCTGCCGGCTACCGGATGGTCAACGCAGAAAACCGTTTCGAGCTGCGGCAGATCGTCGCGAATCCGGGTGATCTTCTCCACCCCCACGGCGTCGGTCACGATCGCCCGGGCCGCGGAGTCCACCAGTCGGTAGCGAAGCGCATCGAAACCAAACAGGGTAAAAAGCGGCACGGCAATTGCACCCAGCTTGTATGCGGCAATATGGACCAGCGCAACTTCGGGTTGCTGTGGCAGCAAGATGGCGACGCGGTCACCGCGCCCCAGGCCGC
>JBFKXV010000205.1:0-5365 GCA_041637935.1 Burkholderiales bacterium
GCCCGTAACTGATGCCCAACAATTCGCCGCCAGCGGTACGGTCGGTCGCGATACCGCCTTCACCGCCAAAGAAGGTCGTGAACATCAGGGCACTGGCGGCCACCATTTCTGCGATACCAAGCGAAATCATCGCGAACGGAGTACCGGCGCGCCGGGTGGTCACGAACCCGAGGATAAGGCCGAAGAACAAGCCGGTCAGCCCGCCGACCACCGGCATAAAAGTGATCGGCCACCACCAGCGTTCAGCTTCGACCCAATTGATGGCGTGCGCGGTCATGAACGCGCCAAGCCCGAAATAAACTGCGTGACCAAAGGAGAGCAGCCCGGTCTGGCCGAGCAGCATGTTGTATGAGAGCGCGAAAATAATTGCGATGCCCATCTGCGACAGCATTGAGAGGGCGAAGCCGCCGGCGAACACATACGGCAGCAACACGAACACGATTGCGACACCGACCCAGAAGATGATGCGTGCCTTGTGCAGCAACGGCGTCATCTCAGCTCTCCCTCGTGCCCATCAATCCGCGCGGCCTGACAATCAGCATCAGCACCATCAACAGATACGGCAGCACCGGTGCGGTCTGCGAAAACGTGATTGACCACAAGCCGTACCAGCCAGATTGATCCGACACGGTGATACCAAACAATCCGAGGAAATCGAGCATCGAGTAATCGAGCGCCACGGAAAAAGTCTGCAGCGAACCGATGATCAGCGACGCCACGAACGCCCCGGCGAGCGAACCCATGCCGCCAAAAACGACCACCACGAAAACGATGGTGCCGACGGCGAATGCCATGCCCGGCTCGGTGATAAACAAGTTGCCGCCGAGCACCCCAGCCAAGCCGGCCAGCGCGCAACCGCCGGCGAAAACCATCATGAATACCCGCGGCACGTTATGGCCAAGCGCCTCGACCATGTCCGGGTGCGTCAATGAAGCCTGCACGATCATGCCGACACGGGTGCGGGTCAGCAAAAGGAACAGCGCTATCAGCATACCAACCGATACCAACATCATGAATGCCCGATACGCCGGATACTGCGTCGTAAACAGGGTAAACAACGTGAAATCGAGCGATTCGGGAATACGGTAGTCAACTGGCGCACGGCCCCATATCAGGTGCACGACTTCCTCGATCACGTAAGCCAACCCGAAGGTGAACAGTAGTTCGGCTACATGTCCGAACTTGTGAACTGTCCGCAAGCCGTATCGTTCAGTTACCGCGCCGAGAATGCCGACCAGAACCGGCGCGAGAAACAGCGCCGGCCAGAAGCCGATGTAAAGCCCGGTTTGATAAGCGAAGTACGCTCCCAGCATATAAAAGCTGGCGTGCGCAAAATTGAGCACGCCCATCATGCTGAATATCAGCGTCAAGCCCGATGAGAGCATGAACAGCAACAGCCCGTATGAGAGGCTGTTCAAGAGTGTCACCAGGAAAAATTCCACTCAGACTCCCCGCTGAATTACGCCGTTCGATGGCTCATTGGTGCCCTGACTCAGACAATTGTGATGGGCTCATGGGCTCGACTCGCCAGCGATTGACTATCTGCGCCTTTTGAACTTGCATGTCGTGCGCATCGAGGTATCCACCGCTTCGATGCGTGAATCGGTACGAAAGCCGAGGCCGGTTCGCTCAACGTCGAGTGGCGCGTCCTTGCCGCCCGCTTTCACCAATGTAGAAATAAACAGCGGCTGCAAAAGCTGGTGGTTGTCGGCGCGGAAAGAAACCTCGCCCGTGTTGTCGGCAAAGCGCACCTTTTCCAATTCCGGCGCGACCTTACGCGGATCGGTGGACTGCGCTTTATTCATTGCGATGACGAGCATTTCCATCGCAATGCGCATCGAGGAGTAATACAGATCCTCTGGTGCATTCGGATAGCGGGCCCGATAGGCGCGCGCCTGATCGGCGGATTTTTCATTGATGTTGGAATGCCAGGCAGTAACCTGCTTTACACGCCCGATTCCGGCGTCGCCAATCACGGTCACACCACCGGCGGCGCCGGCGTAAAAGGTGTAATAGTCAACTTCAAGGCCGGCCTCCTTGCCAGCCTTGACGAGCAACGTCAAATCGTTGCCCCAGTTGCCAGTCACCACCGCTTGTGCACCCGAGGCCTTGATTTTTCCGATATAAGGCGTGAAGTCCTTGACCTTGCCAAGCGGGTGCAAATCATCGCCGACAATCTTGATGTCCGGTCGCTTTTTCCTGAGCATCGCACGCGCCGATTTGGACACCGCCTGACCAAACGAATAATCCTGGTTGAACAGATAAACTTTTTTTAGCGTTTGCTCTTTGGCCATATGATCTGTCAACGCCTGCATTTTCATATTGACGTCCGCGTCAATGCGGAAATGGCCAAAGGTGCAACGTTCGTTGGTCAACGCCGGATCGACGGCAGCATAGTTCATGAACACAACCATATTGTCGGGATTGCGCCGGTTGTGCTTTGCAACGGCTCCGGAAATCGCCAGTGCGACGCTCGAACCGTTGCCCTGGAACACGTATCTAGCGCCCTGATCCACTGCCGCGCGAAATGCCAGCAACGCTTCCTGCGGATTGGTCTTGTTGTCGTAGGGCACGACTTCGAACTTCTTGTCGCCGAGCACACCGCCACGCTGGTTGATGACTTCTACCGCCAGCTCAAGATGACGCAGGCCCATTTCGCCGACGTTGGCGAACGGACCACTCAGGCCTTCGATATAGGCAATCCTGATTCTGTCTTCGGCGCCGGCCTGTGCGATTGAAAGCACGAGCACTGACGCAAGCAATGCGCGAAGGTACTTCACGATGATCTCCTCCCGTTCCTTATCTGCGCCGCTGGCAATCGCCGCCACGCATCAATTCTTGTTTGATGGTTCGTGCCGGCTTCCGGAGCAGCTCTGATGGGAACTTCTCCGTCAGCACGACGGCATCCTCAGCGAGGCGAAGGACTCATGCCCTATTCACCTGTGCGGAACACTCCCCGAACGGGGAACAGCCTTGGCAATCAATGACTGCAGCCGGGGTCGATTATAAACCGAGCAGCACTTGATCAGGCTGGAGATGAAATAGAGCCGGCCGTGATGGCGACACTGATAAAATCGTGGCAACCAGAACCATTCAGGAGGAAACCATCCATGCACGGTCAGATGATGGACATGCCACTACTGATCTCGTCTTTGATCGTACACGCCGATCGTCATCACGGCGATACCGAGATCGTCACCCGAACCGTTGAAGGCCCGATTCACCGCTACACCTACCGTGATGCGCACAAACGCAGCCGGCGTCTGGCCAGTGCGCTGGACAAATTGGGCGTCAAACAAGGCGACCGGATCGGCACGTTGGCCTGGAATACGCACCGGCATATGGAGGTCTATTACGCGGTCGCCGGGATGGGTGCGGTGTGCCACACCATCAATCCGCGCCTGTTTCCGGAGCAAATTACCTATATCGCCAATCATGCCGAGGACGGCTATCTTTTTTTCGACCTGACGTTCGTGCCGTTGGTCGAGAAGCTTCAACAGCACTTCAAGACCATCAAAGGTCTGGTGGTCATGACCGACAAGGCCCACATGCCAGCCTCGCTGCCGGGCGCGATTTGTTACGAAGAACTGCTCGAGTCGGGGTCCGGCGACTACTCCTGGCCGCAGTTTGATGAGCGTACTGCGTCGTCACTGTGCTACACGTCGGGCACGACCGGTAATCCGAAAGGCGTGCTCTACCAACACCGCTCGACAATATTGCACGCCTACGCAGAGTGCATGCCCGACGCGCTCGGATTGTCAGCGGCTGACGTGGTACTGCCCGTGGTGCCGATGTTTCATGTCAATGCGTGGGGCCTGCCATACTCGTGCGCCATGGTCGGTGCCAAGCTCGTGTTCCCGGGCGCCGGGATGGATGGCGCCAGCCTGCACGAGTTAATGGAAACAGAAAAAGTCACTGTCTCGGCAGGGGTTCCGACGATTTGGATGGGGCTGCTGGGACACCTCACGCAAAAGAATGCAAAGTTTTCAACGCTGCAACGAACCGTCATCGGCGGCTCCGCCTGCCCGCCGGCAATGATTCGTTCGTTCGAGGAAGATTACGGCGTACACGTTCTGCACGCCTGGGGCATGACAGAGATGAGCCCGCTTGGCACCGTTTGCACCTTCAAGCAAAAGCACCAGGATCTCGACAGCGAACAGAAGCTGGCCCTGCAAAACAAGCAGGGGCGGGTGTTGTTCGGTGTAGACATGAAGATCGTCGATGCCGACGGCAAGGAACTGCCCTGGGACGGCAAGGCTTTCGGCGATTTGCTGGTGCGCGGGCCGTGGATCCTGAGCAGCTATTACCAGGACGAAGGTGGAAATCCGATGCGCAAAGACGCGGCCGGAAACGACTGGTTTCCAACTGGCGACGTCGCAACGATCGATGCCGACGGCTACATGCAAATTACCGACCGTTCAAAGGACGTAATCAAATCCGGCGGCGAATGGATCAGTTCGATCGATCTGGAAAACACCGCCGTTGCGCATCCGGCAGTTGCCGAAGCCGCTGTCATATCGGTGGCGCATCCAAAGTGGGACGAGCGACCACTGCTGATCGTGGTGAAGAAAGAAGGTCAAAACGTCAGCCGCGACGACCTGCTTAAATTCTACGAAGGCCGAGTCGCCAAATGGTGGATCCCTGACGACGTACTGTTCGTCGATGAGTTGCCGCATACGGCAACCGGCAAGTTGCTCAAAACGAAACTGCGCGAAGAGTACGGGGACCACAAACTGCCAACGGCCTAGTCTCCAAACTTCGAAAAAGCGCTCACCGCGGAGCACGCAGAGGACGCCGAGGAAAAGCGAAAACAAAAACGGGAACCCTGGTTTCCAACGGTTTGCCCGACTTGCGTTGCCATATTTGGAGTTCGCCATCTCTGGCTCCTAAGCGGCTCGATGTGATCTAGTCAACTGCTGTCGTTAGAGCATTCGCCATGGTTGTTTCACTTTCAAGTTTCCTCCGCGTCCTCTGCGTCCTCCGTGGTGAGAGATTTTGATCGTCAAGTGGAAATCAGCGGATCAATAACCCTTTGAACGATCCACGACGCATACGGGCGCTTCGTCGCGTTCCATTCGTTTGACGTTTTCGATCACTTGCGCTTCGGCCTCTGCGGCAATCGTCACGCCGGCGGAATGCTCTACGCACACTTCAACAACGCGGCAACACGCCGCGAACTGGTATGCCGGAATGCGGTAAGCAATTAGAAATAATTAACCGCGGTTGCTGTGCCGGTGGGCCTCGCGTAATCTATGGTTGCGAGCCGAGACATCCTCCCTAAGAACAGTGAGGCGCACGATGAAACGACGCACGTTTCTCCATACTGGAATTGCGGCGACAGCGGCCCTCGCCATCCCCTACAGGC
>JBFKXV010000206.1:0-5350 GCA_041637935.1 Burkholderiales bacterium
AATGCCGACCTGAATGTATCGGGGAATCTCGAAGGCGCGACACTCAGACCCTGAGCTTCACGCGCTGGTCAGGCTCGACGTTGTTCGTCTCCGCTGATGCGTCTCTCAGGCGAGATCTTCTCGTTTGTCAATATCACGCAATATTCCCGGATCGTCGTCGCAGGCGATCAAACGGCATTCGTTGCCATGATTGCGCACGACCTCGCGTGCGCCCTCGTCTCCCTTGATCGCCATCAGCTCGTCGTACAGTCTCGCCGACAAACCGACCGGATGTCCACGCTTGCCTTGAAAAACGGGAATAGCGATTAGCTCTCCCCGTTCGATCGCAGCGGAGACCTTGCTGATGGTCGCCGGTTTGATATAGGGCATGTCGCCAAGCGCGATCACCCAGCCTATGTCGTTTGGCGTTGCCTGCAGGCCGGTGATCAGGCTGCGTGACATGCCGTCCTGCGCATCAGGGCACTCGATCATGCCTGCGCCCGCGGCATGCAGCGCACTGCGCAGCGCGTTATCACCACTGCGGACAACCACAACCGTCTCGGCAATGGCGGCGCTCAGATTACGCCATGACGCGACAGCGATCGGCGTTCCGTCGGCAAGTGGTGCGAGCATCTTGTTGCCGCCGAAGCGGCTGCCGCTGCCGGCGGCGAGCAGAACTGCTCGGGGTTTTACAGTATGGATTGTCAATATTAAAAACGCAGTGCATCGATGCGAACAGCACGGCGTATCTATTCAAATGGTTCGGATTTCTATTTTCGCCTGAGGGCTGGCGTTGCGCTGCGGCCAGGTGCATATGCGCTTCGGCCGTGCCTGCGACCCGACCACATTATGGCGCAGTCAGGCAATGGCAATTGCAATGACTGTGTAACTCTAGTTCAGAGCGAGTTCGCCGCGTACCAGCGGCGGATTGTCGGCGAAATACTGCTTGATTCCTTCCATCACGGCTTTGGCGACTTTGCGCTGATAGCGTCTGCCACGCAGCTTGCGCTCTTCGGCTGGATTGGTCAGAAACGCCGTTTCAACCAGGATCGACGGGATGTCCGGTGCTTTGAGAACGGCGAAACCCGCCTGCTCTACGTGCGGCTTGTGTAATTTATTGATTTGTCCAATTTCAGCGAGAACTGTTCTCGCAAGTTTGAGACTTTCGTTGATGGTCGCGGTCTGCGACAGATCGAGCAGCACCTGCTTGAGTGTAATATCTTCGACATCGATGTTGATGCCGCCGATCAGGTCTGCCTCGTTCTCCTTTGCCGCGAGCCAGCGCGCGGCGGCTGAAGTCGCGCCGCGCTCGGAGAGCGCGAACACCGAGGAGCCGCGCGCATGCGGTTTGATGAAGGCATCTGCGTGTATCGATACAAACAGATCAGCCTGTACTTTTCTGGCCTTTTCGACCCGCTTGCTCAATTTCACAAAGTAATCGCCGTCGCGAATCAACACACCCCGCATGTTTGGTTGCTGGTCGACCAGGGCTTTGAGATCGCGCGCGATTGCCAGCGTGACATCTTTTTCCTTGGTGCCGCGACGACCGGTTGCGCCGGGATCTTCGCCGCCGTGTCCGGCGTCGATGGCGACGATGAGGATTTCTTTCGGAATCAGCTCGACCGATTGTGGCGGTGCCGTCGGTTCGGCCGGTGCCGCGCCATTGCCCTGCAGCAAGGCGAGAATCGGATCGAACGGCACGGTCGGAAATATGTCGACCACGAGACGGTGCTTGTACTCGCCGATTGGCTTGATTGTGAAGTGCTCGGGTCTGACCTCTTGCGTGAGTTCCAGAACGACTCGGGTGACACCGGGTTTGAATTGACCGACACGGGCGCCGGATATAAATGCATCATCAGCAGCGAGCTTCGATGGCAGTTCTTTGAGCTCAGCGCCGAGTGTCACGTTATGCAAGTCGATCACCAGCCGATCCGGTTTCTCCAGAGAGAAAACCTTGTAATCGGCTTCGCTGTCGGTCTCGATTGTAAGGCGCGTGTATTCAGGAGCGGGCCAGACGCGGACCGCGGCGACCGAGGTCGCGGCGTTGGCTTGGGCACAAAACCAACAGGCCAACAACAGGGCGAATGCCAGCACAGACGACGGCCGCCACGCCATGCCCGCCATGGGTACGGCGCGAGAGCTCACATTTTCAGCTGTTGCAAGCAACGTCTTCCGTTCTCCGTCTGCGCTCTGAGCAGCGCGCTTCGAGCGCCGTTTGCCATTGCCAGGCTGACATCGACATCGGCCGTCGGTAACAGACTTCCAGCCTTCTCAGCCCATTCAACGATGCACACGTTGGTTTCGTTGAATGCTTCCTGCAACCCACAATCGATCAGTTCTTCTGGATTGCTGAACCGATAGAAATCAAAGTGATATAAGTCTAACCTAGAAACTTTGTAAAGTTCAACCAAGGCATAGGTGGGACTTTTGACACGGCCCTCATATCCGAGCCGCCGCAACACGCCCCGCGTAAAAGTGGTTTTGCCTGCGCCTAATGGGCCGTGCAAAGCGACCAACATGCCAGGCGCCAATCCGTCGGCCAGACGCCCGCCTAAATCAAGCGTGGCCTGCTCATTTTCGAGAAACAGCTTGATTGGTTCCATCATTGGCGTCTGCCGCCAAGTGGCGGATTTGATTGCGAATCCGCGGCAGCCATCTGTCGTGCTAGCCCGACAAATAGCTGCAATGCGGGCAAGCTGTCGCCGCTGCGCCAGGCAAGGCGAATCTCACTCACCGGGCTTTTTTCTTTCAGCGACTTATAAACCACGCCGGTGCGCTGCAGGTTACGCAGCGAACGCGGAATGAGTGCCACTCCCATCTCCGCCGAGACCAGGCTCACCACGGTTTGCATCTGAATCGCCTCCTGGGTTACCTGAGGACTGAAGCCGGCGCCACGGCAAAAACTGACAATGTCGTCGTATAGACCCGGCGCCATCTGCCTCGGCGTGATAATAAACGGCGCGTTGGCAAGTGCTGCAAGGGAAACCGCGCCCTTCTTGCTCGCCAGCGGGTGGCGCTCGGGCAGGGCCGCAATGAGTGGTTCGCGCAGGATCGGCACGGACTCGATTTCCGGGTCGGCAACCGGCGGCAGTAAAAAGCCGACATCGATTCGCCCCTCGACCAGGTCGGCAATCTGGGCGTCGCTGGTCGACTCTTTCAGCGACAGCGTGACCATCGGATACTGGCGGCGGAACTCACGCAACACCAGCGGCAACAGGTTGTAATCGGCGACACTGATAAAGCCGACCGCGAGCTCGCCGATTTCGCCGCGCCCGGCGCGGCGCGCCGTCAGGACGGCCTGATCGGCCCTTTGCAAAATCTGCCTGGCGTCCTGCAGAAAGGCTTTACCGGCGCGGGTCAGTGAGACGTGCCGGCGCGTCCGGTGCAGCAGGACGACGCCGAGCTCGTCTTCGAGAGCACGGATTTGCATCGACAGCGGCGGCTGCGAAATGTGCAGCTTCTCGGCGGCGCGGCCGAAGTGCAGCTCGGTCGCGACGGTCACGAAGTAGCGTAAGTGGCGCAGTTCCATGACGTTGACTGTAATTTACCAAAAGTATTAAAAAGGAAAGAATAATATATTTGACCTAAGCTCGAAGCCACGCGAAAGTACATGATTACGCCTGCAGGGCCGTCCACGGCTGCCGGCGCGTCGCAATGTATCAATGGCGCTGTAAATTACGAATGGCGCTGTAAATTACGCTAACAAAGGCGCCGGCGCTGTCGTGGCGGGGCGCCCGGAGCAGGGAACGAACCGCAGCGACCAGCGCAACGTGGCGGGCGTGAGTCGCGTTTGAGGAGGAGACGACACAATGGCTGATAACTGGCGAAGCAAACTGATCACGGGGGGTGTTGCGCGCTCGCCAAACCGGGCAATGCTGCGTGCCGTCGATTTT
This sequence comes from Burkholderiales bacterium, assembly GCA_041637935.1. GTDB lineage: Bacteria > Pseudomonadota > Gammaproteobacteria > Burkholderiales > Eutrophovitaceae > SG8-40. The sequence continues at coordinate 3,873 of JBFKXV010000206.1, forward strand.
GGCGATGATGATTTCGACAAACCGATCGTCGGTGTGGCCAACGGGCACTCGAACATGAACCCGTGTAATGCCGGGATTCAGCCGTTGGTTGATCGTGCCATGGACGCTTTGCGCGAAGCCGGTGCGATGCCGCAGGTATTCGGCGTGCCGACGGTAACCGACGGCATTGGCATGGGCACTGACGGCATGAAGTACTCGCTGGTGTCGCGCGAAGTCATCGCCGACGCGATTGAGACTTCCGTCAATGGTCAGATGATGGATGGCGTACTGGTGGTCGGCGCCTGTGACAAGAATATGCCGGCCGGCATGATGGCGATCGCGCGCATGAACGTACCCGCGATCTATGTCTACGGCGGCACCATCAAGCCGGGCAAGTGGAAAGGCGAAGACCTGACAATCGTCAGTGCGTTCGAGGCGGTTGGTGCCTACAGCGCGGGCAAGATGTCGAAAGAGGATTTCGATGGCATCGAGAGAAATGCCTGCCCGACCGCAGGTGCCTGTGGCGGAATGTACACCGCCAACACCATGTCCTCATCCTTCGAAGCACTGGGGCTGAGCCTGATGGGTTCGTCGCAACTCGCCGCGGTCGATCCGGAAAAAGCAACCTCCGCCGCCGAATCCGGGCGCGTGCTGGTCAACGCCATTCGCAACAACATACGGCCTCGCGACATCATCACCAGGAAATCGCTCGAAAACGTGGTCAGTCTGGTGATGGCAACGGGCGGGTCGACCAACGCCGTGCTGCATTACCTGTCGATCGCGTCTGCCGCCGAAGTCGAGTGGACCATTGATGACTTTGAGCGCATCCGACGCAAGGTGCCGGTGCTGTGTGACCTGAAGCCATCCGGGCGCTATGTGGCAGTCGATTTCCACCAGGCCGGCGGCGTACCGCAGGTACTCAAAATGCTGCTGGTTAACGGACTGCTGCACGGCGACTGCGTCACCATCACCGGGCGCACCATTACCGAGGAGCTGGAACATATCCCGGACGAGCCGCGCGCCGACCAGGATGTCATCCGGCCATTTAACAAGCCCTTGTACAAACAAGGTCATCTGGCAATTTTGAAAGGCAACCTTGCTCCCGAAGGCTGTGTCGCCAAGATCACCGGGTTGAAAAACCCGACGATTACCGGCCCGGCGCGTGTCTACGATTCCGAAAAGGAAACCATGGACGCCATCATGGCCGGCAAGATCAAGGCGGGCGATGTCGTGGTGATTCGCTATGAGGGGCCCAAAGGCGGTCCCGGCATGCAGGAAATGCTCTCGCCGACCTCGGCGTTAATCGGAGCGGGACTGGGCGATTCTGTCGGACTGCTCACCGACGGACGCTTCTCCGGCGGCACCTGGGGCATGGTGGTCGGACACGTCGCGCCTGAAGCGTTTGTCGGCGGCACCATTGCGCTGGTCGAGGAGGGCGATTCAATTACCATCGATGCGCACAAGCAAATCATCCAGCTCAATGTTCCCGACGACGAACT
>JBFKXV010000207.1:0-5342 GCA_041637935.1 Burkholderiales bacterium
GCTTCCAGACTCTCGGCAGCCAGTTCCTTGCCTTTTTCCACCGTTTCTTTTGACGCGGTCTGCATCGCCGAGCCACCGATATACAGTGAGCGGCTACCCATGCTGCCGAGTGCCGTCGCCACATCACTGTCACCCTGGACGATCTCGATGCGTTCGGGATCCAGATCAAGCGTTTCGGACAGGATCTGGATGTAACTGGTTTCAATGCCCTGCCCCATCGCCTGCATGGCGGTGTAGACGCGCACCTTGCCGTCGGCTTCGACATGCAGATCGATGGTCTCTTCGTGCACCACCCCGGTCCACTCGAGAAAAGTTGAAATCGCCCGCCCGCGCAACTTGCCGCGCGCTTCCGATTCTTTTTTGCGCTTGCCGTAGCCTTTCCAGTCGGCCTTGTCGAGAATGCGATCCAACATGTGCGGGAAGTTGCCGCTGTCGAATTTCTCGCCCATCGGCGTCTTGTACGGCATCTGGCCGGGCTGGATCATGTTGCGGCGGCGCAGTTCCGCAGGATCGATTTTCATTTCCGCCGCTGCCTGATCCATCAAACGCTCGATCAGGAAGATCATTTCCGGCCGGCCGGCGCCGCGATAAGCGCCAACCACGTTGGTATTGGTCAGATAGGCGTTACCGCGAAGGTGCAACGCCGGAATATCGTAGACACCGGTGATCACTTTCGGACCGACGGCGACGACAATAACGGCACCCGGACCATTTGCGTGTGCGCCGATACTGCCGTCGATCTTTACACGCAGACCGAGAATCTTGCCATCGGCGTCAAACGCCAGCTCAGCGTCGCTGCTCTGATCACGGCCGTGATTGCCGATAAGAAACTCCTCGCTACGCGTTGCCCGCCAGTGAACCGGTTTTTTCAGTTTGCGCGCCGCATAGGCACAGACACAGTCTTCCGGGTAGAGCTGGGTCTTCATGCCGAACCCGCCGCCGACGTCGCCGACGCGAACACGTACTTGTTCTTTAGGAATTTTCAGAACCGCATCAGCCAGCGTGTCCTTCAGGCCGGATGGGTTCTGGCAACTGGTCCAGAGTATGACGCGGCCGCTTTTCTCATCAAAATCGCCGATGCTGCCACGCGGTTCCATTGTCACCGGCACCAGCCGCTGGTTATGCAAATCTAACTTGGTGACATGCTTGGCCTTGGCAAAGCCGGCATCGGTGTCGTCTTTGCTACCGAATTCAGTCTGGGCCGCGATATTGCCCGGCGCGCCGGGCCAGATCTGCGGTGCGTCTTTTGCCTTCGCCTGCTCGATCGTCACGACCGCCGGCAATTCCTCGTACTCGACCTGGACGTGCTCGGCAGCGTCCTGCGCCTGTATGCGGGTTTCGGCTACGACTGCGGCAACCGCCTCGCCTTGGTGACGAACCGTATCCACTGCCAGCGGGTCATTGGGCGGGCCGTCCATCGGCTCGCCGTCGGCGCGAACCAGACCAGGGCCAATCGGCAATGGTCCAACGCCGTCGGCCTGCAGTTCGGCGCCGGTATATACCGCCAATACGCCGGGCATCGCTTTCGCCGCCGAAGTCTCGATAGACACAATGCGGGCATGGGCATGCGGCGAGCGTACAAATACAACATGGGTTTCGCCGGGCAGCGTCATATCGTCGACGTACTGCCCGGTGCCGAGCAACAGCCGCAAGTCCTCGCGCCGCGTGATTGCCTGTCCGATTCCGTACTTTGCCATTGGTGAATTCCTGTCCGTCAGCTCTTGTCAGATTGTTGCCGACTCGGCCCTCCCGTCGCCGGCGAAGACTCCGATTCTACGACAGCCGCGAGAAAAATCGTGCGTCAACTCCACTTTCCTGCGGAAAAGAACTGATTCTCCGGTTGATCTGTGGGCACTCGTTGTCTAGCATTGAACGTTTCCAGCAAGCGCAGTGCGCTTGCTATTACAAAACCGTTTCAACAAGGAAAACCGCATGTCAGTCCGGCTATCCATGACCGTCAACGGCAAGCCTGTCAACGCCGACGTTGCTCCTCGCACCTTACTCGTTGACTTCCTGCGCGATCATCTGCGCCTGACCGGCACACATATCGGATGTGACACCGCCCAATGCGGCGCCTGCACCATTCACATTGATGGGCGTGCGGTCAAATCGTGCAACATGTTGGCGGTGCAGGCCGAGGGCTCGAATATCACCACCATCGAAGGCATTGCCGCCTCGGAAAACAACATGCACCCGATGCAGACGGCTTTTCGCGAGCACCATGGATTGCAATGCGGCTACTGCACGCCCGGTATGGTCATGGGCGCGATTGATCTGGTACAGCGCCACCCCGACCCGGACGAAACACAGATCCGCGAAGGCCTGGAAGGCAACCTGTGCCGCTGCACCGGCTATCACAACATCGTCAAAGCAGTGCGCGCGGGTGCCACTGCCATGAAGAACCAGTGACGAAAAACCAGTAACGAAAAATCGCCAGCGACTCGTTAGTGCAAAACGTCAAGCACTGTCACTGAAAACGCGGAGAGCATCATGTACGAATTCAATTATCAAAGAGCCAGCAGTGTTGCCGATGCGGCCAAGAAACTAAGCGCTGGCGAAGACGCCCGTGTGCTGGCTGGAGGTCAGACGCTGATCGCGGCCATGAAGCTGCGCCTGGCCAACCCGACAGACCTCATCGATCTCGGCGGCATTGCCGAGTTGCGCGGCATCAAGGCAGATAAAGACGGCATCACCGTCGGCGCGACGACGACACACGCTGAAGTCGCTGCGTCGAAGGACATCCGCAAACACATTCCTGCTCTTGCCGACCTCGCAGAAAGCATCGGCGACCCGATGGTGCGCAACATGGGAACCATCGGCGGTTCCATCGCCAACAATGATCCGGCGGCGGACTATCCGGCCGGACTGGTCGGCCTCGGCGCAACGGTCAAAACCAATCAACGGCAGATTCCCGCCGACGAATTCTTCACCGGCATGTTCATGACCGCACTCGAACCCGGGGAAATTATCGAGTCAATCCGCTTTCCGAAACCGAAACGCGCCGCTTACATGAAATTCAGCAACCCGGCGTCGCGCTACGCGATCGTGGGAACTTTTGTCGCTGACACCGGAAGCGGCGTGCGCGTAGCGGTGACCGGTGCCGGTGCTTGCGTATTTCGCGTGCCTGAGATGGAAAAGGCGCTTTCCTCAAAGTTCACGCCGGACGCGGTCGCCAACATCAGCGTCGCTGCCGATGAGCTCAACGCAGACATGCATGCCAGCGCTGAGTATCGCGCGCATCTCGTCAGCGTCATGGCCAAGCGCGCCGTGGAGAAGGCGGTTGCCGGATAAGCCTCGCAGTTCACCCGCTTCCATAGACGACACTCTCAAGCTGTTATCCGATGGCGACTATGTCGCCGGACGCCCTCTGGCCACAGCGGTTTTTCTTGCACTGCGCATGCAGCGGCCATTATTTCTCGAGGGCGAAGCCGGTGTCGGCAAAACCGAAATTGCCAAAGTCCTCGCCGATACACTGGGACGGAATCTGATCCGGCTGCAATGCTACGAAGGCCTCGACGTTGCGTCCGCTGTATACGAATGGAATTATTCCCGACAGATGATCGAGATCCGGCTGGCCGAGGCCAAAGGCGGCAAGCCGCAGGACAAACTCGCTACCGATATCTTTTCGGAACGCTTCCTGATTCGCCGCCCGCTGCTGCAGGCACTGGAGCCGGCCGATCATGCTCCGGTGCTGCTGATCGACGAACTGGACCGCAGTGACGAACCGTTCGAGGCTTACTTGCTCGAAATGTTGGCGGATTATCAGGTCACCATTCCCGAGATTGGTACCGTCCGCGCCAAGCAGCCGCCTGTCGTGATCATCACGTCCAACCGCACGCGGGAAATTCATGACGCACTGAAGCGGCGCTGTTTGTATCATTGGGTCGACTACCCCTCTGTGGAAGCCGAACTGGAAATCGTCAAACGCAAGGCACCACGGGCACAGCAGGCACTCGCGCGCCAGGTCGTCGCGTTTGTGCAAAAGCTGCGCTCGATGGATTTGTTCAAGCTGCCGGGCGTTGCCGAAACCATCGACTGGGCCAATGCGATGGTGGAACTGAACTGCAACTCGCTCGAGCCCGGCATTGTCGATGACACACTCGGTGTGCTGCTCAAGTACCAGGACGACGTCGCCCGCATGCGTGGTGATGAAGCGTCGCGCATTCTCGCTGAAATTCGTGCGGAGCTCGCGACTGCGCCCTGAGCGACGGCGCAAGGCGGCCAGACATGGCAATGCACACAGCTGCTCATAGCGGCTATCTGGCTGACAATGTGGTGCACTTTGCGCGCGCGTTGCGCCGCGCCGGCCTGCCTGTCGGCCCCGACCGCGTCCTCGACGCGCTGCACGCGCTCGAAATCACCGGTGTTGCGCGTCGCGATGACTTCTACTGGTCGCTGGCGGCCGTGTTCCTCAACCGGCGCGAACACTTCGAAGTATTCGACCAGGCATTCGGACTTTTCTGGCGTCGTCGCGAATTGCTCGAACAGCTTCGTCCGGCTGCAACTGATATTGAACCTCCGACGGCCGCCGACACGCCGCCTTCCCTGCGTGTCGCGGAAGCAATGGGGCTGGTTCGGGAAACGGCGTTGCTACAACAGACGCGAGACGACGACACCGGCACCGCGGCCTCGCAGACCGAACAACTGCGGCACAAGGATTTCGATTCCATGAGCAGCGCCGAACTGGCACAGGCGAAGAACCTCATTGCCAATCTGCGGCTGCCGATAAAGGAAATCAGAACGCGCCGGCTGCGCCCGACCGCGCACGGGCGACTGATAGACATGCGGGCGACATTGCGCGCCAGCCTGCGCGGCAACGTCGATGTGATTCCGTTGACGCACCGCGCCTTTACCAAACGCCATCCGCCGCTTGTGGTGTTATGCGATATCTCCGGCTCAATGAGCCGTTACTCGCGCATGTTCCTTCACTTCATGCACGCGATTACCAACGACCGCGACCGCGTGCATACGTTCGTCTTCGGCACACGCTTGTCAAACATCACGCGCCACCTGCGTCATCGCGATGTTGATGTCGCACTCGACGAAGTATCGCGCGTAGTCAGTGACTGGTCAGGTGGTACGCGCATCGGTGCGACCATCAACGAATTCAACCTGCGCTGGTCGCGCCGCGTGCTGGGACAAAATGCGAGTGTGCTGCTCATCAGCGATGGCCTTGATCGGGACGGCGGCGCGCATCTCGATGATTCAATGGAGCGGCTACGCAAATCGTGCCGCCGGCTGATCTGGCTCAATCCCCTGCTGCGCTTCGATGGGTTTGAGCCGCTCGCCACTGGCGTGCGAATCATGTTGCAGCACGTAGATGATTTTCTGCCGGCGCACAA
>JBFKXV010000208.1:0-5338 GCA_041637935.1 Burkholderiales bacterium
CTCATACAACATGCTGCTCGGCCAGACCGGGCTGCTCTCCTTTGGTCACGCAGTTTATTTCGGGCTTGGCGCGTTCATGACCGCGCACGCCATCAATTGGGTCGAAGCTGAACGCTGGTGGTGGCCGATCACTTTCATGCCGGTGGTCGGCGGGCTGACCGGCTTGTTCTTCGGCCTTATCCTCGGGTTCGTGACCACCCGGCGCGCCGGCACGCCGTTCGCGATGATTTCACTTGGTATCGCAGAAATGGTGGCCGCCAGTGCCCTGATGTTCACGACCTTCTTTGGTGGTGAAGGCGGTATCGCGACCGACCGTACCGCTGGCGGCGAATTGTTGGGCATCAGTTACGGGCCGCAGATCGAAGTCTTCTATCTCATCGCTGCATGGTGTCTGGTAGCGATCATCGGCATGTTTGCGGTGACGCAAACGCCGCTTGGCAGAATGGCCAACGCAGTTCGCGACAATCCCGAACGTGCCAAGTTCGTTGGTTACAACCCAACGCGAGTGCGCTGGTTGGTAATGGCGCTTGCGGGCTTTTTTGCAGGTATTGCCGGCTCACTGGCGACGATCAATTACGAGATCATTACTGCCGAAACGCTCGGCTTGATCGCCTCGGGCAATGTCGTGCTGATGGCATTCATTGGCGGCATCGGGCACTTCTGGGGTCCGATCGTCGGTGCCGTGTTCGTCACGTATCTGCAGTCGGCGCTGTCGACCTACACGCAAGCCTGGCTGTTGCACTTCGGTTTGTTGTTCCTGGTGATCATCCTTTTTTCGCCGGGAGGTATCGCTAGTCTGGTGACAGTGCACAAGCCGGTCTGGCAGGCGCACTTGATGAAGCGGCTGCTACCGTCCTATGCGCTGGCGGCAGCCACTGGCGCGGTCATGCTGCTCGGCTTCGTGTCACTGATCGAACTGCTCTACAGCCACGGCGGCAGCGCCGCGGACGGTATGGTTTCGCTTTTCGGGGTTGACGTCGATGCCGGCAAGACCATGACCTGGGTTCTGGCATTCGTGGTGTTCGCTGTCGGTATCGGCCTGTTCCATTGGGCGTGGAAGTTTGTCCGTTCGGCCTGGGACGAGATCACGCCGGAAATGCAGGCCAAGGGGGTGGTATGAGCGCGCCGTCATTGAGCTTGCAAGGGGTTCACAAGAGCTTCGGGCAGACCGCCATCATCAATGATGTTTCGCTCGATGTGCAGCAAGGTGAACGGCATGCCGTGATCGGTCCGAACGGGGCGGGCAAGTCAACGCTGTTCAACCTGGTCAGCGGGCGTTTTCCTGTCAGCTCCGGAAGAATACAACTGCGCGGTGAGGACATCACCAACCTGCCACCGCATGTCATCAATCGCAAAGGCCTGTCCCGCAGTTTCCAGATCACCAATATCTTCCCGCGGATGAGCGTCTACGAGAACGTGCGCTGCGCTGTCATGTGGTCGCTTGGTTACAAGTACTCGTTCTGGCAACGGATTGGCGGACTTCGCGATGTTGCGCAACGTGCTGACGAGATCATCAACCTGATTGGCATGCAAGCCCGCCGCGAGCGACTCGCCGGCGTTCTGACCTATGCTGAGCAGCGGGCGCTTGAGATCGGCATTACCATCGCTGGCGGCGCCGACGTTATTTTGCTCGACGAGCCGACTGCGGGCATGAGCCATTCCGAGACAGATGAAGCGGTCGAACTGATACGAAAGGTGACCGAGGGCAAGACACTGATCATGGTCGAGCACGACATGGGCGTTGTGTTCAACGTCGCCGACCGTATCTCGGTGCTCGTCTATGGTGAGATCATCGCCACCGGCACGCCGCAAGAAATTCGTGGCAATTCGGCCGTCCAGGAAGCTTATCTCGGGACCGAACAAACCGGTAAGGAACAAACCGGTACGCAACGGGACGCAAATTAGCCATGCTCGAAGTCAACGACCTTCATGCTTACTACGGCAAGAGCCACATACTGAATGGTGTGCACCTGAACATTACGCAAGGCGAAATTGTCAGCCTGCTTGGCCGCAATGGTGTTGGCCGATCGACCACGATCAAATCAATTATGGGCCAGGTCGATCATACTGGTACGGTGAGGTTCAAGGGCGAAGACCTGGTTTCGTTGCCGACTTATCGCATCGCGCGCAAAGGACTCGGTTACGTGCCGGAGAACCGCGACGTATTTCCGGCGCTCACCACCCGCCAGAACCTGTTGCTTGGATTGAAGAGTGCGCGCCAGAAGGGCCGCTGGAGCGAGTCGGATGTGTTCGATTTGTTCCCGCGGCTGCGCGATCGCGCGGACGCGCCAGCCGGCGTATTGTCCGGTGGCGAGCAGCAAATGCTCACGCTGTGCAGAACCTTGATGGGCGATCCCGATCTGGTAATGATCGACGAGCCGACCGAAGGCCTGGCACCAAAGATCGTCGAACAAATGGCGAATCTGTTCGAGGAAATTCGCAACCGAGGCGTGTCAATCCTGCTGGTCGAACAGAAGCTCACTATCGCGTTGAAGATTTCGCAGCGCGTTTATGTCATGGGTCATGGGCGCATTGTGTTCGAAGGCGCGCCGGACGATTTGCGCGCCGATGAAGCGACCCGAAAGGAATGGCTGGAAGTTTGATTAATCACGGCGGCGGCCCGCGCGTCTTCATCATAGCGGCGTTGCGCGCGCCGCTGCCCTGTAACCGCTTGCTCCAGCGGAGGAGAAAATATGTCTGATTTCGTCAGTTACGAAGTGCAAGGGCCCATCGGGGTGATTAGCCTCAATAATCCTCCGGTCAACGCCTTGTCGGTGAGCAAGGGCGTGTTGCAGGGAATTCTCGATGCCATCAAGGAAGGTGAGCACGATCAGCACGTCAGCGGATTTCTTTTGATTGGCGGTGGGCGCAACTTTTCAGGTGGCGCTGATATCACCGAGTTCGGCAAACCGCGTGAGCCGGGCCTGGCAACCCTTCCCGATTTGCTTGCTTACATGGACACTGTCACCAAGCCGATTTTCGCAGCATTGTCCGGTCCGACCATGGGTGGTGGCCTGGAGTTGGCACTGGGCTGTCACTACCGCGTCGCGTCACCGGACACGTTGCTGGCGCTTCCCGAGGTCAAGCTCGGCATTTTGCCTGGTGCTGGCGGCACGCAGCGACTTCCGCGCATCATTGGCGCCGAGCGCGCACTCGACTTCATGATCGATGGCAATCCGATCAAGGCTGACCAGGGCGCCGAGTTGGGAATTGTCGACGAAGTCATCAAGGGTGACCTGCTCAAGAATGCACTGGCCTGGGCCAAGCGGGCGATTCGTGAAGGCAAGGGCGTGCGCCGCGCCAGCCAGCTGAGCGCTTCGCTCGATCAGGATGTCGACACCTTTATCAATGCAGCGCGCGATCGCATTGCCAAGCGGTGGCGCGGCTATCCGGCACCACCCGCAATCGTCGAGTGCGTGAAGGCTGCGCTGACGTTGCCATTTGACAAGGGCATCGCCGTCGAGCGCAGTGAGTTCGCCAAGCTCGTCAAATCGGACGAATCGAAAGCGTTACGCCATTTGTTTTTTGCCGAGAGGCAGGCGGCGAAAATTGCCGACGTGCCTCCTGACACGCCGCAGATACCCATCAAGGCAGCTGCCGTCATCGGCGCCGGCACCATGGGTGGCGGCATCACCATGAACTTCGCCAACGCCGGCATTCCCGTCACCATGGTCGAGGCAAACCAGCAAGCGCTCGATCGCGGCCTGGAAACCATTCGCAAGAATTACGCCGCCACCGTGTCAAAGGGCCGACTATCCCAAGAAGAAATGGACAAGCGCATGTCGCTGATCAAGCCGTCACTCGACATGAAGTCAATTGGCAGGGCGGACATCACGATTGAAGCGGTGTTCGAGGAGATGGATGTCAAGAAAGAAGTGTTCAAGAAAATGGATGCGATCGCCAAAGCCGGTTCCATCCTTGCCACCAACACGTCGACGCTCGACGTCAACGAAATCGCCGCAACAACATCACGGCCGGAATCGGTGATCGGATTGCACTTTTTCAGTCCGGCCAATGTCATGCGTTTGCTTGAAGTCGTGCGCGGCGACAAGACCGGCAAGGACGTGCTTGCCAGCAGCATGAAACTGGGCAAGACCATCGCCAAAGTGCCGGTTTGCGTTGGCGTCTGTGATGGCTTCGTGGGCAACCGCATGATCCACACTTATTTGAAAGAGGCTGGATACTTGCTCGAAGAAGGTGCGTTGCCGCAGCAGGTCGACGGCGCCATTGAGTCGTTTGGGTTTGCCATGGGTCCGTTTCGCATGAGCGACCTTGCCGGACTCGATATCGGCTGGGCGATTCGCAAGCGTCAGGCGGCGACCCGTCCTGCCGATGAGCGCTACGTCAAGATCGCCGACCTGATCTGCGAGCGGGGCCGTTTCGGACAGAAAACCGGTACCGGCTACTATCGCTATGAAAAGGGCAGCCGCGCCGCCATTCCTGATCCGGAAATCGAAGCATTGATCGTCGAGGCTTCGCGTGAGAAGGGCATTGAGCGGCGTAATATCGGCGACGAGGAGATTGTCGGTCGGCTGCTTTATGCGCTGGTCAATGAAGGCGCGCAAATTCTCGAAGAGGGTATTGCACAACGCGCATCCGATATCGACGTCATCTATGCTTTTGGCTACGGATTCCCGCGATATCGCGGCGGCCCCATGTTTTACGCCGATCTGGTCGGTCCCGACAAGGTGCTGACCGCCATCCGGCGCTACGCCGACAGCCCTTTGGGCGTACACTGGAAACCTGCACCATTACTGGAAAAGCTTGCGGCTGAAGGCGGCAAGTTCAATCAATAAGGGCCTATTAACGCCTATTCGATCGACGCGTTGCCCCCAAAATGGGGCCAGGCAAGGCGCGAGGAGAGCAGTTTGGTTGTCCCAAATAAGCGACGAGCAACACAGCATGGCCCCATTTTGGGGGCAACCTGAAGGGACGGGACCGCTTTGGCGCGATTCTGCGTTACAGCTCGCTTATGTGGAATCGCCACACTGCACTCGCTGCGCCTTGACTCACACCAAAGCGGCCACCGTCGCGTCGATCAGATAGGCGTTAACAGGCCCTGACAATAGATGGGAGGATGAACAATGGCCGAGGCTGTAATCGTTTCCACCGCACGTACGCCCTTGTGCAAAAGCTGGCGTGGTGCAATGAACATGACTCACGGCGCGAAACTGGGCGCGCATGCCGTCAAGGCAGCCGTGCACCGCGCCGGACTCGATGTTGCTGAAGTCGAGGACGTGATCATGGGCTGCGCCAATCCCGAGGGCGCGACCGGCAGCAACATTGCGCGGCAGATCGCGCTCCGCGCGGGAATGCCGGTGTCCGTCTCCGGAATGAC
>JBFKXV010000209.1:0-5316 GCA_041637935.1 Burkholderiales bacterium
GACTGCTATGCCATGCGCATCTTCCTGCAGGGCGGCAGTGACGATTTCGTCAACCGAACGGTTGTGGCCGAGGTGAATCACTTCAGCACCGCTGGCTTGCAGCATACGGCGAATAATGTTGATGGACGCGTCGTGACCGTCGAACAGGCTGGCGGCGGTCACGAAGCGGGCCTTGGGTGCGGCGCCTTGTTTGGCGGCGCTCGGTTTGTGGCTCAGGTCAGTCATTGTTGTGGGCTTAAAAGATGTTATTAATCAATTGCATCACCATGCGTTCCTGGACGCTCCAAGACGGCATTATGATTGACGTTTACGTCAACGTAAACCCGTTTTTATGTGTCTTGCTCATGCAGCTCTTGGCAGTTTCGCCCCCGGCAGCTGACGAAGCAAGGCTTGCCGGTCCTTTTCGTAGGCGGCAATGTTGTCCTCCTTGACGTGCCCGAAACCGCGGATCTTGTCCGGTAGCGCGGCGAGGCGTACGGTCAGTTGGTAGGTGTCCTTCGACAACACGCTCAGGCACTGCTCGATAGTGGTTTCATAATCGCTAATCAGCCGGCGTTCGGTCTTGCGCTCGGCGGTGTGGCCGAACGGGTCGAGTGCGGTGTGACGCAGCCATCGCATCCGTGCCAACAAGCGAAATGCGTATTTCATCCAGCCGCCGTATTCCGATTTGATGAGGTGACCGTTGGCGTCGCGTTTTGAAAACATCGGCGGCGCGAGATTGAATTTGATGCTGAAGTCGCCATCGAAAGTGCTGCGCAGCCGCGCTTCGAATGCCGGGTCGGAATACAGGCGGGCGACCTCATACTCGTCTTTGTATGCCATTAGCTTGAACAGATTTCTGGCAACCGCCTTGGCGAGCGAGTCATCCAGCCCGGCCGCAGCTGCGGCTTCGCGCGCGCGCTCGACCAACTGGCGATAGCGCTGCGCATAGGCGGCATTCTGGTAGGCGGTCAGAAACTCGATGCGACGTTCGAGCAACCTGTCCAGCGTCTCGGGCATTTGCACGACCACCGGCTGTGCCGGCGAAACAACACGTTCCACCGCCGGCAAATCAACGGCAGCGCGACGACCCCACAGGAAAGCCTGTTTGTTGGCGTCGATGGCAACCGCGTTCAGTTCGATGGCGCGCATCAGCGATGCTTCGCCCAGCGGAATCAAACCCTTCTGGAAAGCGAAGCCGAGCATGAACAGGTTGGTCGCGATGGAGTCGCCCATCAGCGCGGTAGCGATGCGGGTCGCTTCGAGAAAATGGGCCCGCTCCTCGACCGCTTCATTGATCAGTGCGCGAATGCGCTCCACTGGAAAATCCCAGTCTGGCTGTTGCGCGAAGTGGCCGGTTGGCTGCTCGTGTATGTTGATGACGGCTGTGCTTCGCCCGGCGCGGGTCTTGGCGATGGCATCTTCGGCCCCCGCGGTGAGCATGTCGCAGCCAAGCACCAGATCGGCTTCGCCGGCGGCGATGCGCTGGGCGCGAATATCTTGCGGTGTGAGCGCGATTCGCACGTGAGAGGTGACGGCGCCGTTCTTCTGCGACATACCGGTCATGTCCAGTGCCGATGCGCCTTTGCCTTCCAGGTGCGCCGCCATCCCGAGCAGCGCGCCGACGGTGATCACACCAGTACCGCCAATTCCGGTAATCAAAATGTTGTAGGGCGACGCGCTTACCTGCGGTAACTCGGGTTGCGGCAGCGGCGCAAAGCTGTCTTCCTTGGCGCCTTTCGATGCTTTTTGCTTGCGCGGCTTGCCACCTTCCACTGTGACAAAGCTCGGACAGAATCCCTTGACACAGGAGTAGTCCATATTGCAGGAGGACTGGTCGATTACGCGCTTGCGACCGAACTCGGTTTCCAGCGGCAGTAGCGACGTGCAGTTCGATTGCACACCGCAATCACCGCAGCCCTCGCACACTGCTTCGTTGATGAACAGTCGCTTGGTGGGCGTTGCAAGCGTGCCTTTTTTGCGGCGGCGGCGTTTTTCTGCGGCGCAGGTCTGGTCGTAAATCAGTACCGATACGCCCGGTACTTCGCGCAATTCCGTTTGCACCAGGTCGAGGTCGTTGCGATCGTACACCGGGACCGTTGACGGCAGTCCTGATTCATTGGAATAGCGCGACACGTCTTCGGTGACTACGACAATACGCTTGACGCCTTCACCGATGAGTTGCTGCGCGATCATCGGGACTGTCAGTGTGCCGTCAATCGGCTGGCCGCCAGTCATCGCGACCGCGTCGTTATAGAGCAACTTGTAGGTGATGTTGACGTCGGCGGCGACTGCAGCACGTATTGCCAACAGCCCGGAATGGAAATAGGTGCCATCGCCGAGATTGGCGAACACATGCTTGCGTCTGGAAAACGGTGCCTGGCCGATCCACGTTGCGCCCTCGCCCCCCATTTGCGTCATGGTCTTGTTGTGCTTCGGATAGATAGCGGTCGCCATGACATGACAGCCGATGCCGGCTAGCGCGAGGCTGCCCTCCGGTACTTTGGTTGAGGTATTGTGCGGACAGCCCGAGCAATACCATGCCGGCCGCGGTGGCGTGTCGACGGTTTTTTGCAGCGCAGCTTCCTTGGCGTCAAGGAACGCCAGGCGTGCTTTGATCAAGTCGCTTTGGTGGAAGCGCGCAATGCGTGAGGCGATGACGCGCGCAATCTGCGCTATCGAGAAATCGGCCTTGGCCGGCAGCAGCCATTCGCCGCGCGGATGAACCCACTCGCCCTTGTCATCGAACTTGCCAATGACGCGCGGCCGCACGTCGGGATCCCAGTTGTAGAGTTGCTCTTTTAACTGGTACTCGACCATTTGCCGTTTTTCCTCGACCACCAGGATTTCGTCGAGACCGCGCGAAAATTCGCGGATGCCGTCCGGTTCGAGCGGCCATGGCATTGAAACCTTGAACAGGCGGATACCGATATCGGCGGCACGTGACTCGGAAATCCCGAGCTCGTCCAGCGCTTCCAGCACGTCCATGTAAGACTTGCCCGACGCGACGATGCCCAGTTTCGCGTTTGGCGCGTCGATGGTGGTGCGATTCAGCCGGTTGGCACGCGAATAGGCAAGCGCAGCGTAGATCTTGTAATCCTGCATCAGCGCTTCTTGTTTGCGAGCCTGTAGTCCGAGGGTGTCGCTCGACAGACGGCAGTTCAGTCCGCCTTCGGGCACGACAAAGTCTTGCGGAAGAACAATCTCAGGCCGGGTGATGTCAGCATCAATCGTGGCGGACGATTCGACCGTGTCGGCCAGCGCCTTGAAACCGACGGCGCAGCCAGAGAAGCGTGACATGGCAATGCCGTGCAGGCCCAGCTCGAGATACTCCCTGACGTTGCACGGATAGAGCACCGGAATCATCGAGGCCGAAAACAAGTGATCACTTTGGTGTGGCAGCGTTGACGAGTAGGCACCGTGATCGTCGCCGGCGACCAGCAGTACGCCACCGTGTTTGGCGGTGCCGACAAAGTTCAGGTGCTTGAACACGTCAGCGCAGCGGTCCACGCCGGGCCCCTTGCCATACCACATGGCGAACACACCGTCGTAATCCGAACCGCCGGTCTGATCAAGCTGCTGCGTTCCCCAGACGGCGGTGGCCGCAAGCTCCTCGTTGACGCCGGGCTGGAACTTGACGTGATTGGCGGCCAGATGGGCCTTGGCTTTCCACAAGGCTTCGTCGAGACCGCCCAGCGGCGAGCCGCGGTAGCCGGAAACAAAGCCCGCTGTATTCAGCCCCGCCAATGCGTCGCGCTGACGCTGCACCAGCATCAGGCGCACCAGCGCCTGAATACCAGTGAGGTAGATCCGCCCGCTGGTGGAAACGTATTTGTCTTCGAGAGTGACGTCTTGCATGTTCTACTCCTGTTTAAAACCGAACACTGGACAACCCGCAGGGTGGCGCTAGGTTGCCAAGAGCGCCTTTGGGCCGGTAAGCCCGGTTGCGCTTCTGACAGAACTTTCTGATGCCTTATGCCAATTCTGTTAGCAGCACCTCTCAACGACAATATCGAGGCTGTTTGGCCTCGCGCTCCAACTAACCGGCTGCGACGCCGAGGGTAGGCATCACGAAGCGTATGTTATTACCAGTGCTGCGAAAAAGGCTCCCTGATTTTCTGCAAATGTTGATGGATTTCGGAAAATTTTTCTGTTTTTGGTAAAAACACAAGAATAATCCCGGGAAATGCTGATTGGAAGGCTTACGTTTGGCCGCGCCAGGGCGCGCCTGCCGGGCGACGAGAGATCAGCCCCCCAGTGGTGTTTCTGTTCCCATCGCCGGGTCAGAATCGACAAGCAGGCAAGCCGCCGGCGCCATTAAGGGATACATGCGCTGCGTTGATCGCTGCAGGTGCGAATCTCACCAGGACGGTGATGGTGGCGGTGACGCCCGACAGTCACGGCGCCGAGCGGTTAACTCGCCGGAATGACGGGCAAGACCGGTCGTAACGGGTTGTCCGCAAACGAAACAATGGGTCAGAGGTCGCGCAGGCGGCCGGCATGCGCAGCGAACTGCGCGTGCATCTTTCTACTTCATGCGAAGTCCCGCGTAGTTCGTCGGCAGGCTCTATTGTTTACGCTGCGCGCACCAAAGTGGAAACATTGAGCTGGCAAAGCAAGGCTTCGCGATCGCGATAGAAAGCCGCAATGTTGCGGGCCTTGACGTGGCCGAAGCCGCGGACTTTCTCCGGTAGCGACGCCAGCTTGACGGCGATCTCGCTATTGTCGACTGAGAGCATCGCCAGGCAATGGTCTATGGTGGCTAGGTAGTCGCGTAACAGGCGGCGCTCGGCTTTGCGTTCTTCTGTCTGGCCGAACGGGTCGAACGCGGTTTGACGCAACCACTTGAACCGGGCCAGCAAACCAAGAACGGGTTTCATCCAGACGCCGCTGAACCCGTTTTTCATTAGGTGACCATTGACGTCACGCTTGGCCAGGAATGGCGGTGCCAGGTTGTACTTGATGCTGAAGTCACCTTCGAAGGCCGCGCGCAGCCGTTTATCGAACTGCGGGTCGGAGTAAAGGCGCGCGACTTCGTATTCGTCCTTGCATGCCATCAGCTTGAACAGATTCTTCGCCACCGCCTTGGCGAGGGCGTCGTCCAAGCCAGTTTGTTCTGAGCGGGCGCTCACTTTATCAACGAATTCGCGATAGCGTTGCGCATACGCGGCGTTTTGATAGGCGGTGAGAAATTCGACGCGCCGCTCAACCAATTTATCCACCGTCTCCGGCAGCGTCATTACGACAGGCTGCGCTGGCGCGATAATCCGCTCGACGGCATTCAGATCGAATGCGGCACGACGGCCCCACAGGAACGCCTGTTTATTGATCTCGACC
>JBFKXV010000210.1:0-5310 GCA_041637935.1 Burkholderiales bacterium
AACGAGTTCTGATCCTTGAGCCAGCCGCCACCCTCGACAAACTCGACAAACTCCGGGTCCGGTACCGGTCGGCTGAACAGGAATCCCTGAATCTCGTCGCACCCCAAACGGTGAAGCTTGAGCAATTGCGCCTCGGTTTCAACGCCTTCGCCGATCACCTTGAGGTTCAGCGTGTGGCCCAATGTGATCACCGCGGAGACGATCGCAGTTGCCCTGTCGTCGTGATTGAGCAATCCTTGCACGAAAGACTGATCGATCTTGAGCCGGTCCACCGGAAAGCGCGACAGATAGCTCATTGAAGAAAAACCGGTTCCGAAATCGTCGATTGCCAGCGTGACGCCCAGGCCTTTGAGCTGCTCGAGTATGCGCACGGTGCGCTCGACATCTTCCATGGTTGAACTTTCGGTAATCTCCAGTTCGAGCAAATCCGGCCTGAGGCCGGTTTGCACCAGGATCTCGCGTACCCGCCCGACCAGTTCGGGGGATTGAAACTGGCGTGCCGAGATATTGACCGCTACGCGTACCGGCGGGAACTGCTTCTTCTGCCACTCGACTGCGCAACGGCAGGATTTTTCCAATACCCAGTCGCCCATTGCCGTGATCAGACCGGCTTCTTCAGCAACCGGAATGAACTGGCCGGGCGAGACAAGACCATGCCCGGCACGATTCCAGCGCAGCAGCGCCTCGGCGGCGACGACATTGGCGCTGCCGAGATCCAGTTGGGGCTGGAAATGCAGAAAGAACTCTTCGTTCTTGAGTGCGTCGCGTAAATCGCTCTCCATCGCCATTCGCGCAGTCGCGTACGCCCCCATATCGGCATTGTAAATCTGATACGCGCCGCCACCGGTTTGCTTTACTGCGTGCAACGCCATGCCTGCGTCATGTACCAGCTCCGGCGCCTGTCTTCCATCGCGCGGAAACATACTCACACCAACACTGGCCGACAGGAAAACCTCGCGCCCATCGACGTAGAACGCAGGCCGCAGTGTCTCCAGCACGCGCTGCGCTGCCCGCGCGGCCATTTCATCGTGGCCTTCAGTTGGCGCAAGCATCACAAAGGTGTCGCCTTCGAAACGGAACAGATGCGGATACGATCCATCTGCCGGAAAAATTCCTGCCAGCCGCGTGGCGACCTCGCGCAGCAGGCGGTCGACCGTTTCCGGCCCGACGTTGCTGAGCAAGCGGTGAAATCGGTCGAAGTTCAACAGCACCAGTGCAACCGGCTGCGAATCGTCGAGCTCTGCGATCGTTTCGCGCAGGTAGCGGCGATTGGGCAAACCGGTCAAGGAATCATGAAATGCCTGCTGGCGTAACCCGGCCTCGGCTTTCTTGCGTTCCGTCACATCGGCAAGATAGCAGTGGAATACGCCGTGCTCGGGCAAGTAGCGAACAGTGCAGACGATGGTCAGGCCATGGCGGGTGTATTCAAACTGGTCGGAAGCCTGATCACTGAGCAACAAATCCTGCAACCGATCTGTCATATCGTCGGGCAGAACCTGCTCGATTCCAGCTTCGCGGAGCTGCAGATATGAAACCAGTTCAAGCGCCCCCGGGTTCGCATACACGACTTCCCCCGAGGGTGACAGTCGCAGAACCGGATTCGGATTTCGCTCGACAAACATCGCCAGTTTGTGTCGCTCGGCCGCTTCCTTCAGATAGGCGGAAACCAGATAGCCAACAAACACGGCGATAACCGCCAGAAGAAGACTGAATGCAAGTACAGCGGTGATCACTCTCTCAACCCGCTCTTGGGTATGTTTACCACCGACGCTCACTGCATCGCGTATCGACGCGGCCAGCGCGTCCAGCTCCGCGTTTACCTGCCGGCCGGCAGCGGATACCTGGACCAGGATTTCTCGCGCGCGATCCCAATCTACCGCTGACTCGCCATAGACCCCCAGGGTGTTGTCCAATTCTTCGGCGAGCTTGTTTATCTTCACGCAATATTGGCGCACCGGTTGCAGGTCTTCTTCCGAGACCAGACCGTCAGCCAGCATCGCCACATCGCGTTCGACGTGGGTTTCGTTTGCATCAAACCGGCGCCGGAACGCCTCCCGCTCAACTGTCGCGTAGTACTCGTACAGAATCGGTTCCTGGGCGGCGACTTCGAGTTGCAAGTGCGATATCAGTTGCAACGCGGGTAATTGCTGGCGTAGCAATGGCTTGGAGACCTCGAGCACGGCCTGACCATTGCGATAGACGTGCGTGGACAGGGAGATGCCGAGTAACAGCACTGCCCCGACGATGATAAAGATGCGGGTTTGTGGTTTGATTCGCAAGGTTTTGATCCGTGTCTACAGAAACATTACGGCGTCTAATCAACCGACTTGAACTGCGTGGTTGCAGTAGCCGGCGAGCGCCACCGTAGGAACTCTCCCTACACCCCGGCGCAATATCATGGACACTGCCTCGACATCACCAACGCGCCCAAACCAGGATGTCAAAATCACGGTAGTCTGGCGACGCGCACCACGCTGGACCGGAAGTTCGTTTGTTACTCTGCTCGCAGGAATTGCATGAACACTGACTTTGAATTCGATCGCGCGCCTGAGCGCCGCAACAGCTCCAGCAGCAAATGGGAAAAATACGGCGACCGCGATGTCATTCCCCTATGGGTGGCGGATATGGATTTCCGTACCGCGCCGTGCGTCATTGACATGCTTCGCCAACGAGTCGAGCACGGCGTCTTTGGCTATACGCAACCGCCGAAACAACTGCCCGCCGTCGTGACCGCAGCGATGCAACACGATTTCGGATGGGCCATCGACCCCGACTGGATCGTCTGGATGCCCAGCCTGGTCGTCGGCCTGAGCGTCGTCAGCCGCGCATTTGCGGAGCCCGGCGAAGAGGTGCTGACCGCGATTCCGATCTATCCGCCTTTTCTGTCCGCACCGCGTTACGGTGATCGCATCACGGTAACCGTGCCTTTGCAGGAAAGTAACGGGCGCTGGCAGTGGGACTTCGATGCGCTCGAACGAGCGGTAAGCCCGAAGACGCGCACCTTGTTGTTGTGCAGCCCGCACAATCCCACCGGGCGCGTCTGGTCGCGCGACGAACTCACGCAGCTGGCGGACTTCTGCGAGCGCCACGACCTGATTCTGGCATCCGACGAGATTCACTCCGGCCTGGTGCTCGACCAGGACAAAAAACACATTCCTGTCGCTTCACTGGGTGACATCGCCGCGCGTACCGTCACGCTGTTATCGGCGAGCAAGACGTTCAACTTGCCCGGACTTGGCTGCGCATTTGCAATTGTTTCCAACGAACAGCTGCGCAGCAGGATTCAACGCACCATGCGCGGCATCGTTCATCACATCGGCGCACTTGGTTTCTTCGCAACCCTCGCCGCGTTGCGCGACGGCAAGGCGTGGCAGTTGGCGCTGGTCGATTACCTGCGCGGCAACCGCGACCTGGTCGAAACGCAGCTCTCAGCACTACCCGGTATCAAGACGTGGCACGTCGAGGCAACCTACCTTGCCTGGATCGATGCCCGTGAGCTGGCCGTGAGCGACCCGGCAGCGTATTTCGAACAAGCCGGTGTCGGCTTGTACGACGGAAAGCTGTTCGACGCCCCGGGGTTTCTGCGACTCAATTTCGCTTGTCCGCGCGCCCGACTCGAAGAGGCACTTGGGCGCATGCGCGAAGCTGTGCTTGCTCGCTAGGACGCAGCGCGAGCCACCCTGTCAGTGGGTGCCGTACAGTGACATTTGAGGGTGGCAAAACGCCACCTTGCGCCTGCTTCTGCGGCTTCAGTGGGCGTTCCTGACCCCCCTTGCGGCGGGCCAGATGGGCAGTCACAACGGACCGTTGCGCGCGTCGACGGAGTCGCCGGAAAAACCACACCAAAGCGCCAAAAAAGTCTCGTCCGACGCGCCCTCGTCACTGTCGAATTCAATCTTAAGAGCCTTTTGCAAAATCGTAACCTTCAATGAATCAACGAGTTCTGGTCGACCACTCAAGCCCGTCGATCTTAAGCCGTTAATAGCGATTGTTAAGTGGGCAGATGGCGCTCGTCACGTATGAATATTGCTTTGTAGGGCCTACATAACAATTTGATCAATTATTACATTCGTCGGAAAGCATCATATGGAACGGTTCACCATTTCTTTGAGCGATGATCTCGCTAACCAGTTTGACAGTCTGCTGCGCAAGCGCGGTTACCAGAACCGCTCCGAAGCCGTGCGGGACATGCTCCGAAGCGAACTCGCGAGTGCCAGCATTTCCAACCAGGAAGCGCCCTATTGCATCGCCGCGCTGTCCTACATTTACAACCACAAGGCGCGCGATCTTTCCGAGCGAATCGCTCAGCTACAGCATGCCAATCACGACATCGTGATCTCGACCATGCACATCCGGGTCGATCACGAGAACTGTCTGGAAACGGTACTGCTGAAAGGCTCGACTGCCGACATCACACAGTTCGCCAACACGCTGATGGCCGAATCAGAAGTACGGCACGGACATCTGAATCGTGTGCCGGTCGAAATGGACGAGGGGCACGTGCACGAGGGTCGCCACGAGGCGCGCCATCACGTGCACGCTCATCCGCGCAATTAGGCCCTAGCCACCCGCTCTTCTTTTGTAGCGCATCCGGGGTTGCCCACGCGGCAACTCCGGCGCTACAGTTGCCATCCTCATTGACCGGGCTGCCGGAGCCGGTCAAGGCCGGATCATCCAGAGGAAAACATGGCAACGCGCCCCCTGCTTTTTACGCCGACTGAGCTGCGCGGCG
Source organism: Burkholderiales bacterium (assembly GCA_041637935.1). GTDB lineage: Bacteria > Pseudomonadota > Gammaproteobacteria > Burkholderiales > Eutrophovitaceae > SG8-40. Next base: position 4,733 of record JBFKXV010000210.1, read on the forward strand.
TCACGCTCAAGAACCGTATTGTGATCTCGCCGATGTGCACCTACTCGGCGAGAGACGGCTTCGTCAACGACTGGCACCTGGTACATCTGGGCAAGATGGCACAAGGTGGCGCCGGACTGGTTTTCACCGAGGCTGCCGCGGTCGAGATGCATGGCCGTATTACCCACGGTGATGTTGGCATTTGGTCCGACGAGCACGTCGCCGGGCTTGCGCGCATCGTTTCTTTTATCAAGTCGACTGGCGCGGCAGCGGCCATTCAATTGGCACACGCTGGACGCAAGGCGTCCATGCAACGGCCATGGCATGGTAACGGTCCGCTCGACGGCAGCGACCGGGCGCGCGGCGAAGAAGCGTGGCACATCGTAGCCCCGAGCGCTATTCCGCTTGACGAGGGTTGGCTCAAGCCGCATCAACTCTCCGTCAACGAAATCAACGCCGTGCAAAATCACTGGCGGCTTGCCGCTCAGCGCGCGTTGCGCGCGGGATTTGACGTGCTGGAGATTCACAGCGCCCACGGATATCTCGGACACGAGTTCCTGTCACCGATCACAAACAAGCGCACTGACCAATACGGTGGA
>JBFKXV010000211.1:0-5279 GCA_041637935.1 Burkholderiales bacterium
GACTGTGTCGCGCCGTGAGCAGCGCCGTATCGAGGCTGAAGCCAGAGCAGGAATTTCAGCACGCAGAAAACCGCTTGAGACGCGGCTGCGCCGGCTGGAACAAAAGATTGACGAGTGGACGCGGCAGAAGGAGCGTCTTGAAAACCTGATTGCCTCCCCCGATATATACGAAACCGCGCAAAAGGAGCAGTTGCGTGAGTATTTGCGCGAGCAAGCCCGGGTCAGCAAGGAACTGGATCGCGCCGAGGAAAACTGGCTCGCGTTAACCGCGCAACTCGATGGACTGTCGTCCGGCCAATAACAGGGAACCGCTGGCCGCGCCGGGTGCTCTAAGCGCTGGATATTTGAACTTTTTTGGAGACTGACGTGATCAAACGAATTGCACTGTTTTTAATAACCAACATTGCGGTGCTCGTGTTGCTCAGTGTCACCCTGCGTTTGCTGGGTATTGAACGCATTCTCGACCAATCCGGGACCGGGCTGAATATGCAGGCGTTGCTGGTTTTCGCTGCGGTAATCGGTTTCGGCGGTTCGTTGATCTCGCTGGCGATATCGAAGTGGTCGGCGAAATTCCTGACCGGTGCCAAAGTGATCGAGAGCCCGCGAACGGAAGTCGAACAATGGCTGGTTTCGACCGTAAAGCGGCAAGCCACCCAGGCGGGCATCGGAATGCCCGACGTTGCTGTTTATGACTCCCCCGACGTAAACGCGTTTGCCACCGGCATGAGGCGCAACAACGCCCTGGTAGCGGTCAGTACGGGATTGCTCAGAACCATGTCACGTGACGAGGCCGAAGCGGTTCTGGCCCATGAGGTCAGCCATGTCGCCAATGGAGACATGATCACCCTTGCTCTGATCCAGGGTGTGATTAACACCTTCGTGATTTTCCTGGCGCGCGTGATCGGCCACACTGTCGATCGCACCGTGTTTGGCAACCGCCAGGGCCACGGCATCGGATTCTGGGTGACCACCATCGTCGCGGAAATTGTCCTGGCGGTTTTGGCGAGCATCATTGTCATGTGGTTTAGCCGCAGACGAGAATTCCGTGCCGATGCCGGTGGGGCGGCGCTGGCCGGACGCGAAAAAATGATCTCCGCCCTGCAACGTCTGCAGGCTGCCCATCAACCTTCGGCGTTGCCAGATCAGATCAAGGCGTTTGGCATCTCCGGCGGACAGGGTTTGGGACTGAAACGGCTGTTCATGTCGCACCCCCCGCTTGACGAGCGTATCGAAGCGTTGCGGCATGCGCAGGCATCGGACCTGCGCGTCGGTTAGCGGCAGCGGGTTTATTCGCACCGGGTTTAATCGCAACGGGTCTATCAAAACCGGTCTATCAAAACCGGTCTATCAAGACCCACGTTTAAGTAGTGCGCCGCGCCTGGCGGTTTGCTCGCCAGGCGCGAATGCTCGCGCCGGCGTGCAATACGCTGGTCGCGTAGTACAGGAGCTTGAACGCGAACAGGCTGCGATAGATCGGCGTGGCCCCGTAAAGATCCCCGGCCAACAAAGAAAGCAAAGCCTCCTGCATTCGAAGGTAATTGCGGGGAGCCATAAACAGCGTGCGCATGGCTGGACGCGTCATGCGGTAGATGAACCACGAAAAGTGTCGCAGTCCATGCCGCACCGATTTCTCGAAGCGGCGCCTGGCCTGCGTCACACCAGCCGGATCGCGCAGACTGGCTGCTACAACATCGGCGCCCAGAAAGGAACTGCGCATTGCGAGGTAAACCCCGGAGGAGAATACCGGGTCGACGAACGCAAACGCGTCTCCCACTATCAGGTAGCGCTCGCCGATCATCTGACTCGAGTCGTAGGAATAGTTACCTGTCGCCGTGGCGTTGGTCAGCAGGCGGGCATGTGCCAGGCGCGCACTCAACGCGGGGCAAAGCGCGATCGTTTGCAGCAAAAATGCACTCGGGTCGCTGCGCCGTGTCTGCAAATATTCCGGCCTGCAAACGACGCCGACGCTGGTCGTTCCGTCACGCAGCGGAATAAACCAGAACCACCCATGCGCGAACCAGAAAATGCTGATGTTTCCCTCTGCGTCACCCGGCAAGCGTTGCGCGGATTCAAAGTGGCCATACAGTGCCGCCGACGCGTGCTTTTGGTTGCGCCGTTTAATCGCGAATCGATTGCCGAGGAACGTGTCACGTCCGGACGCATCGACCAGGTAACGTGCCTGCCATTGCTGTTCACCAGCCGTGTCGCTGGTCGTGACGGATACGCCGCCCTCGGCCGGGAAACTGACCTGCGATACACGGCACTGCTGCATCGCCCTCGCTCCACTGCGAACGCAGTGGTCGAACAGAATCTTGTCGAAGTCGGCACGACGAACCTGATAGGCATGGGTGTAGGTCTTGTCCCACGCGTCGGAGAAATTGAGTGTTACCGGGCTCTCATGCGCTGGTGAATGGAGTTCAACCCCCGGCTTGCGCAAGCCAATCTTCCTGACCTGCTCCAGTACGCCAAGCCGTTCGAATAATTCCAGGTTCAATGGCAGTAGCGATTCGCCGATATGGAATCGGGGATGTGAGTCCTTCTCGGCAAGCACCACGTCAAAGCCGCGCTTGGCAAGCAGCGCCGCGATGGTGGACCCGGCTGGTCCGCCGCCGATGACGAACACGTCACAGTCGTTGTCCGGGATTGATGTAGCTCTCGTGGATTGGATCATTTGCTCGCGCACAGCATTGGCGGTGGACTATTGGCATTCACGACAGGCTATGTGCTCGCATGGATTGTGGCGACGGTGCCGGGTTGGCGTCGAGCAGGTTGCCGAGCATCGGTGCCGCGCCGGATTCACTCATGGTCGGGTCAATGAGGTCGTTTACCTCGGCGGCGTCAAGTTGGGGACATTGCGACTTCGCGCCGGCCAAGATCTCCATTGCGAGCAACTGCAGTTGCTGTGAGGCGGTGGCAATGCGCAGCGCGAACCCGGCGTCGTCCAGTTCATCGCGCAAGCCGCGGTTTAGATCGGCAAACCACTCCAGGCTTGCATGATCGATCATCAGCGGCGGATTGCTGCCGCAGGCTACTTCTGACCAGTCATGCAGGAACGCCTGCATCGCGAAGTTCAGTGCCTTGCATTTCTCCAGTTCGTCGCGCACAGCGCTCAGTGCGCTGATATCGGTCAGTCTTCTCTGGAAAAATATCTGGCACAAAATACCCCAGTAATAGGTGTAATCCCAGATGATCTTGATTGGAAAGACGGCGGTATTGCCGAACATCGGATACTGGTTCTTGTACAGCGACAGCGTGCTTTCGTAAAAGGACTTGAAAAACCGTTCGTAAATGCCGGTCAGCGTGCCGATGCTTTGTCCGTCGCGATCGCGCGTAATGAGGTCGGTGATGTAGGTGTTGGCAATGGCAATGAAGTCGCTGCCCGGAGAATAGAATGGGTCGAGAAATACGCCCGACTCTCCGCTTAGCGCCCAACGGTCTTCGCAAAACACACGTTCACAGCCATAGGAGAAACTTCTCAGGTACTTGAAATCCTGCAACAGGTGCTGCTTGTCGCGCAGTTCTCGCGCCAGCCGGGGTTGGTGTTTATCGAGCCAGACAAGTACTTTTGCGAAGCTGTCGAGCGAACTAGACGGGTGCATGCGTGAATCGGCAACGATGCCGACTGAGTGCGAACCCGATGACAAAGGAATCAGCCAGGCCCAGTATCCGCCGCCAACCAGGTGATTGGTGGATAACCATCGGGCCGGGGGAGTGCAGCGACTACGCCAGTCGGGATCAGTTGACCAATCGTCAATCGTGATGCGAGCGCCGATGCGAAACCAGACGGCATTGGCGTCGTGGCCATTGTCGCGCGCGAGGTCGAGCCGGCGTTTGATCAGCCCGGCACGCCCGCTGGCATCAATCAGCCAGCGGGCGCTCGCCGCATGCTGCTCGTTATTGTGTGTGTAGGTGATCGAGTGTTGCTCGGAACCGGGACGCAATTCGAAGTCGCGGATTACCGCGCCATCTTTCAGGTCGATTCCCTGACTGCGGACGGTTTCCCCAAGAAAGTTCTCGAAAATCCCGCGATCGAGCTGGTAGCCCGGTGTGGCGAGATAGCGGCTGGCGCCGATTTCGGTCACCGCATCGACGTCCTCCCGACCATCCGAAAAGAAGAAGCGAAAGCCGAATTTCTTGAGTTGCTTCGATACCAAATGCTCTTTGAGACCGAGCACGGTGTCAAAATAATTTGCTGCAATTTCGACCGTCGACTCGCCAATCTTGTGCGTCGCTTGCGGTACCGGGTGCGTGCGTCGTTCAACGACCAGAATACGCAAGCTCGACAAGCGTTGCCTGAGTTGCAGTGACAAGCTCAGTCCGGCGAGGCCCCCGCCCATGATAATGACATCGTATCGTTGCTGGGAATCTGTACCGGTCATCGGTTCGAAACTATCATCGGTTCAAAACTAACATCGGTTCAAAGCTATCATCGGTTCAAAGCTATCATCGGTTTGGAAATATCTGCGATTGGCGACAGTTACAGCGCGGATCAGCAAGAACCTTCGTTCACGGGAGAGAGCGCCAGTTCGAGATGCAGGTTTGGCCCAATCGGGCAGACGATGCGCCTTGGCGAACAAGCGATCGCTTCAAACATCGGCAACGCCGGTGCCATGGCATTGCCCGCAACGAGTGATGCACTTTCTGTGCTCGCCGTTTCCAGGTGGTCTGGTTCGGGGGATGGCGTGCTTCTTCGCTGCTGTCCGGTTTCACGCATTTGCCACTGCAAGGCATACCTGGATTTTGGCGTGCGTTGGCAGCCCAGTACAAGGGCGCAGCCCAGCCGCCCGGTAGTGCTGACGACGTTCGCCAGCGGGCCTCGTGCCGCAATGTCATAGGCGACAAGCAGTACGCTTTCATGATCGCTTTGTGCTTGCACCAGTGCCTCCAGAAGTCCGTTGCCGAACGAGTAGCGATCGGCGCTGATGGCGGTGTAGGGCCGCATGCTGCCGGTCGCGATCGCCCAGTAGCCAGCGGCGGCATTGTGCACGGAATTGTGAAAGCGGATCGGCGATAGCAACTCCGGGGTGGATGCCAGCGTCTCGCACATGTAATCGGTAATGGCGAGGTCACCATGCGTCGACGCAAACACCGACGGCAAGGTGCAGGGTTCGCGCTGCGCATGCGCGCACGCTTCGCTGCCGACTGCAAGCGCAATTGCGACCGTATCCGGTGCGCGGCGCCGCTCGTTCGGTGGCAATATATCCGGCGACGGGCGTTTGCAGGCTTCAGCGGGCGCTGCGATTTCCGCGCAAAAAATGCGGCGCGCCATGTCCCATCCA
>JBFKXV010000212.1:0-5274 GCA_041637935.1 Burkholderiales bacterium
ACAGGCACGCATTGGCGATGGCTTGTTACTTGACAGGCTCAGGTCGTGGCCGGTTGCGCGTGCGCTCAATGCCTTGCGTTGTTTGCTGAGTGCGTCGGGTTATACAGCGCCACGCCGTTCGGTGTTGAGCGAGGCTTTGCGTCAGGCGCTCGAAGCGCGCCGGGATGCAAAGGTGCGGGTCGATTTTGGCGACTGCAGCCTGCGACGCTATCGTGGCGGGCTGTTCATCGTCAAAAACGTGCCAGTGCCACTCGACTGGCAGGCCGTGTGGACCGGCCAGAACCGGCTGGTGCTGCCCGCCGGTCTGGGCGAACTTCGGTTTCACGCCAGCACCGGCAGCGGTTTGTCTGCCGACGCCTTACGCGGCGGCGAGGTGCGCATTGCGTTCCGTTCCGGGGGCGAGTACATGGCTTTGGCTGACAAGCGGCCGCATCGTGAGCTGAAAAAGCACTACCAGGAGGCGGGTGTGGCACCGTGGCTGCGTGAACGCACGCCGCTGGTGTATTGCGGCCGACGACTGGTATTTGTGCCAGGATTGGGTGCGGCTGCAGAATTCCAGGCCCGCAACGGCGAACAGTCGTGGCAAATCGAATGGGCGCAGCCCTGAGCCCCGCCGTGTTGACCGCAACTGCATATCTGAGCACCGGATGGCTGCCGGCGAGGGCAGCTTGTTCGCGCCATCGCCTGTTTGTCGAGGGTGTTGCCATGGCGCATTTGGCGCTGCAACGAATCGTTTCTGTGCCTGACGGAAAAATGCTATCCTTCTGAAATTTTTAAGAAACCCCACGAAAAACGGAGAAATGATGGCTGTTGAACGCACCTTGTCGATCATCAAACCCGATGCCGTGGCAAAGAATGCGATTGGGCAGATCTTGTCTCGCTTCGAGGCCGCCGGTTTGAAGATCGTCGCCATGAAAATGGCCTTGCTCTCGGAAGCGCAGGCCGCCGGATTCTATGCCGTGCACAAAGACCGGCCTTTCTTCAAGGATTTGATCAAGTTCATGACCTCGGGCCCGGTCACGATACAAGTCCTCGAGGGCGACAATGCCATACAAAAGAACCGCGAACTGATGGGGGCAACCAACCCGAAAGAGGCGGACAAGGGAACCATTCGCGCCGATTTCGCAGAGAGCATCGACGCCAATGCGGTACACGGTTCCGACTCGCCGCAGACGGCGGCGGTTGAAGTTGCCTATTTCTTTCCGACCATGAACGTTTACTCGCGCTGATGAAGACAAACCTGCTGGACCTGGACGCGCGCGCACTCGCCGAGTTCTTTGCCGGCATCGGTGAGAAGCCGTTTCGTGCGCGACAGGTCCTGCGTTGGCTGCATCAGGTAGGCGAAACCGATTTCTCGAAAATGACGGATTTGTCGAAAGCACTGCGTGAAAAGCTCTGTGCGCACGCAGTGATTGAGGCTCCGCGCTGCGTCTCGGCGCCGCAGGCCACTGACGGCACGCGTAAATGGTTGCTCTCAGTCGGTGGAGGCAATGCCATCGAGACCGTGTTCATACCCGAGCAATCTCGAGGAACGTTGTGTATTTCCTCCCAGGCCGGATGTGCGCTGGAATGTGCTTTCTGCGCCACCGGGCGGCAGGGTTTCAACCGCAATCTGTCGACTGCGGAGATCGTTGGCCAGTTGTGGTGGGCTGTGCGCGTGCTCAGCGGCGACCCTCACAACGCGCGACTTGGCGAGCAAAGCAATGCGCGGCCAGTCAGCAACGTCGTAATGATGGGAATGGGCGAGCCGCTGGCCAATTTTGCCAATGTCGTTCGCGCCATGCGCGTGATGCTCGACGATCACGCCTATGGCCTGTCGCGGCGCCGGCTCACCCTGTCAACGGCGGGGATTGTGCCGGCGATCGATCGTCTTCGCGAGGAATGCCCGGTCGCCCTGGCAGTTTCGTTGCACGCGCCCAACGACGCACTTCGCGACGAGCTGGTTCCGATTAACAGAAAATACCCGTTGCGCGATCTGCTGGCGGCGTGCCGGCGCTATGTCGATGCATCCCTCGGCGAGGAACACACCGATACCAAGTGGCAGCGCAAGGGAGCGCCGCGCGATTTTGTAACATTTGAATATATTATGCTGGATGGCGTGAATGACAGCGCGCAGCATGCGCGGGAATTGGTGGCGCTGACGCGTGATGTGCCGTGCAAATTCAACCTCATTCCGTTCAATGCGTTTGCGGACTCAGGATTTTCGCGTTCACCCGACACGCGGATACGTGCATTCCACGACATACTGGTAAACGCCGGCCTCGTCACCACGGTGCGCAAAACACGCGGCGACGATATCGATGGCGCCTGCGGGCAGTTGGCCGGACAGGTACGTGATCGGCGCACGCGTCGGGCCGCGCAACCGGCGACGCCGGTGCGATCGTCGGCGGGGGAGAGACTATGAAAAGTCGGTTGGCTGTGTTGGCTTGTTCGATTGTGTTGGCAGCGTGCTCGCAAACGCCGAGAGCGACTGCACCGGGCGAGGCGGAATCGTCCGAGCGCAATCGTGCCCGGGTCCATACTGAACTTGCGACTGCCTATTACGGTGCCGGGCAATACGAAGTCGCTCTCGAAGAAGTGCAGATTGCACTCGCGGCAGACAGCAGCTACCTGCCGGCGGTGAATCAGTTGGGATTGATTCATCTGGCTCTGGGCCGGACCGAGGAGGCCGAGCGTGAGTTGAAGCGAGCGATGCGAATCGATCCCGACAATCCATCGATCAACAATAATTACGGCATGCTGCTATGTTCCCAGGGCGATACCGCCGGGGCCATGCGCTATTTCGAGAGAGCACTCAGCGATCCGCTTTACCGCACACCGGAGTTGGCCTATGTCAACGCCGGTGTCTGTCTGAAAAACCAGGGCGACAAGGAGCGAGCTGAACAGTTTCTGCGGCGTGCGCTTGCGGTCGCACCCGAGCAACCGAAGGCGCTGTACGAGATGGCGGACCTGGAGTTCCGCAACGGCGAGATAGAAAGTGCGCAGTATTTCATCACGCGCCACCTGCAGGCGGTTGTGTCAGGTCCTGATGCGTTGTGGCTTGCTGCCAGAATTGAGAAACGCATGGGAAACAATGTCGCGCTCCAGGCCTACGGCGCACAATTGAACCGGCGTTTTCCGGACTCCGTCCAAACGCGTTCGTTCAACCGGGGATTGTTTTAGTGAGTGAGGTTACCGAAGATAACAGCGCTTCGAGCGACTCGCCCGGGGCGATCCTCCACGCTGAGCGGCGCCGGCAGAATTTCAGCGTTGGTGACGTGTCGCGCCACCTCAAGTTGTCGGTCCGGCAAGTCGAAGCGCTCGAACGCGACGAGTACCAGATGTTCGGCGGACCGGTTTTTGTGCACGGCTTTTTACGCAATTACGCCAAATTGCTGGGGCTCGACGCGGCTTCGCTCATCACGTCCGCTGACAGAAAGCTGGCAACTCGCGGCGAATCGATCGCGGCCGAACAAAACCGTGTCCACGAGGCAGCCAGCGTGCCGGCGATCAGCGACAACGGGCAAAAGAGTGTGGTGCCGTTGTTTATTGCCGCTGCCATCCTGATTGCCGGGATCGCTGGCTGGGTGCTGACGCGTGATAACGAATCGGCGCCGGTGAAGAATGAGGCGAGTATGGTTGCGCAGCAGGGGCCGGCAGGATCGACTGCGTCATCAGGTGATGCGCCGTTGACCGAGCCCGGCGCGGAAATCAGCGCAGAAATCAGCGCCGAAGCACCGCAGCAGCCTGAGTCTGCGCAGACTCGGCCAGCGACGTCGATTACGGGCGCGTCACCCAGCCCGGTGGTGCGGCAGGGACCGCGCGCAGTGCTGCGGTTCGACTTCTTTGACGAATCCTGGGTCGAGGTCACTGATCGGTACGGCGAAATTATTTACTCGGATCTCAATCCGGCGGGCGTATCGCAAAGAATCAGCGGCTACCCGCCATTGACAGTGGTGATCGGTAACGCGTCGGGCACGGTTCTGACGTATAACGACGAGGCGATCGATCTGGCTCCCTACACGCGGGTCGATGTCGCAAGGCTCACCCTCGAATAGCACATACTGGAATAGCACACGCAAGCATGTCGACGCAGGCTACAGTTCGGCGTAATTCGATAGCAGTTCGTGTCGGCAACGTGGTGATCGGCGGAACCGAACCTATCGTCGTGCAATCAATGACCAACACCGACACCGCCGACGTCGGGGCGACACTTGCACAAGTGGCCGAATTGTTCGCCGCCGGCTCCGAGATCGTTCGTGTAACGGTGAACACGCCCGAGGCGGCTGCCGCGGTTGCGCCACTACGCAAAAAACTTGACCAGATGGGATGTCACGTACCGTTGGTGGGAGACTTCCATTTCAACGGCCATCGGCTGTTGTCGCAGTTTCCGGATTGCGCCGAGGCACTGGATAAATACCGTATCAACCCGGGCAATGTCGGCAAAGGTTCAAAGCGTGACGAGCAGTTTGCCACCATGATCAAAGCGGCCTGCCAATATAAAAAGCCGGTGCGCATTGGTGTTAACTGGGGAAGCCTCGATCAACAACTGCTGGCGCGCATGATGGACGAGAATGCCGCGCGCGCCGAGCCATGGGATGCCGACGAGGTGATGCGCGAAGCACTCGTTGCCTCGGCGCTGGACAGCGCGCAACAGGCAGTGGAACTGGGACTGCCTCGAGATCACATCGTTCTGTCGTGCAAAGTCAGTGATGTTCAGGATCTGATCGAGGTGTATCGCAGGCTGGCACAACGCTGCGAATTTCCACTGCACCTGGGGTTGACTGAAGCGGGCATGGGGAGCAAAGGCATTGTTGCGTCGACCGCCGCGCTGGCGGTGCTGTTGCAAGAAGGCATCGGCGATACCATTCGCGTCTCCCTGACGCCGGAGCCGGGCGGAGACCGTACCCGCGAGGTGACGGTGGCGCAGGAGATCCTGCAAACAATGGGCTTGCGCTCGTTCGCGCCGCTGGTGATCGCCTGTCCGGGCTGCGGCAGGACATCGAGCACCTATTTTCAGGAGTTGGCCGGCAATATTCAGAATTATCTGCGCAGTCAGATGAAACAGTGGCGTGAGCGTTATCCCGGTGTAGAAGAAATGCGCGTCGCGGTAATGGGTTGCGTAGTAAACGGACCCGGCGAGAGCCGCCACGCCGATATTGGTATCAGTTTGCCGGGTTCGGGCGAACGGCCCGTTGCGCCAGTTTACATCGATGGTGAAAAAGCGGTAACACTCAAGGGCGAACGCATTGCAGAGCAATTCCAGGCGCTGGTCGAGCAGTATGTGCAACGCCG
>JBFKXV010000213.1:0-5259 GCA_041637935.1 Burkholderiales bacterium
GAAGTTGCCCAGGTGCCGACACTGATTTTTGACGAAGTTGACGCCGGTATCGGCGGCGGCGTTGCCGAGATCGTTGGCCGCATGCTCAAGACGCTCGGTGAGCGTCATCAGGTGATGTGCGTGACGCACCTGCCCCAGGTTGCGGCGAGCGCGGCCCAGCAGTGGCGGGTTGCAAAGCACATGCAAGATGGCCGTGCCGCCAGTAGTGTCGAGTTGCTTGGCGCTCGGGAGCGCATCGAAGAGATTGCACGGATGCTTGGCGGTGTGAAGATTACCGACCTGACACGCAAGCACGCTGCAGAATTGCTCGCCAGCGTTTGATCGCAAGTCAGTTTCGCCGCATGGTCAGCGCGGCGTTCAGCTCTCGACTTTCTTTTTGAACTCGCAATCGGACCGCAAGCAATCGGCGTACAGATGCAGTGAGTGCTCCTGAATGTTGAAACCGCGATCCTTGGCGATCTTCGCCTGGCGCCGTTCGATTTCAGCATCGTAAAACTCCTCGACATGCCCGCACTGGATGCAGACGAGATGATCATGATGACCACCCCGGTCGAGTTCGAAGACTGCCTTACCGGTTTCGAAGTGATGCCGGATCAATAATCCTGCCTGTTCAAACTGGGTCAGCACGCGATAGATTGTTGCCAGCCCGATTTCCATACCGTCGTTGAGCAGCAATTTGTAGACGTCTTCAGCCGTAAGGTGGCGTTCATCGCTGGTCTCAAACAAGTTGAGAATTTTCAGCCGAGGCAGCGTCGCCTTCAGCCCCATGCTCTTGAGGTCTTGTGGCGTTTTCATTTAAGGACTTGCGTGCGGTTATGATTTATCATATCTGGTTTGCGAAGCCTTGCCTACCGCATCGACCGCGGGATCGAATGATCCCGGCAACGATGCTGCGATTTCCGGGCACAAGTTTTTTGGGCACATTGTTTTTGTCGCAACAGTTTTTATCGCATCACTCGTTTCAAATGCGTCATATGTTTTCATTTCGCCAATTGATTTCACTGCGCCGATTCCATGCGTGGCGACTGCTGCTGGCATGCGTCGTTCCGTTGTTCCTGTCAGCTTGTTTTCTTGGAACACACAAAGTCGACATTCAGCAAGGTAACTACGTCGACCAGGAAATGGTCTCCAAGCTCAAGCTGAATATGACCCGCGAACAGGTGCTGTTCGCCTTGGGGACGCCGCTCATTATTGATCCGTTTCATCCCAATCGCTGGGACTACGTTTATCTGATCGGAAAGGCGGGTGACGTAGACCGCGTGCGCGGAATCACTCTCGAGTTCGAGGAAGACCGGCTGGTTCGTGTCAATGGCGACGTAACAGTCGCTGATGATGGCGTACAGCTGCAGGTTAAGGCACCCGACCGGTAGACTCGAGCGAAAACCCGGTCCGTCAAAATCATGTCATTGCAACATATCGCGATCGCCGGCAGTGCAGGAAGAATGGGGCGTGCGCTGCTCGAGGCTGTTGCCCAGTCTGCCAACTTTCGCCTGAAAAGCGCCATGGAGCGCTCAGACAGCCCGTTTGTCGGCAAGGACGCGGGCGAAATCATCGGCGCGCCGAACGGTGTGGTCATTTCCGACGATGTCGAGACCGCTCTGTCCGGCTGTGACGTGTTGGTCGACTTTACGCGCCCGGAAGCCACCATGCTTTATGTTGACATCTGCGCGCGCGAGGGCGTCAAGATGGTCATCGGCACGACCGGGTTGAGTGATGAGGAACGGGCGCGCATCAAAGTCGCGGCGGACAAGACCGCCATTGTGCTGGCGCCGAACATGAGTGTCGGCGTCAATCTGGTTTTCAGCCTGCTCGACGTTGCGTCGCGCGTGCTCGCTGAAGGATATGACATCGAAATCGTTGAGGCGCACCATCGCCACAAAGTCGACGCGCCGTCCGGCACGGCATTGCGCATGGGTGAGGTGATCGCGAAAGCACTCGATCGTGATCTCAAATCGTGCGCCATTTACGGCCGCGAAGGCGTTACCGGTGAGCGCAAGCCGGGCACTATCGGCTTTGCCACGGTGCGCGGGGGCGATATTGTCGGCGACCACACGGCGCTGTTCGCCGGCGTTGGCGAGCGAGTCGAAATTACCCACAAGGCCTCGAGCCGCGCCACGTTTGCGCTCGGCGCACTGCGGGCCGCGCGCTATCTGGCGGACAAGGACAAAGGCCTGTTTGACATGCAGGACGTGCTCGGCCTGCGCTGATTGGGCGCACTGACTGGCAGGTTCGGCCGCTTTGGGCGCAAGCGCAGGCTTGCCCGGCGCGGCGACCTTGCAGGGCGGCCGGACCGGGGATTTGGAAGCGCTGCCGCGCCGGTTAAATTTGAAGCGCTGGCGCGCTAGGGGATATAATCAGTCGCTGTCAAAAGCGGGAGGGGTTCGCCCCTCCCGCTTTCGTACGTGTAGACCGCCAATCGGAGTGCCTCAGGCCTGCTGGCAGGCCCTTGATGGGTTGATGGGCGGCCCGCTGTTTCGGTGTTGTCCGGGAGTCTTCCTTGTCTGTGTCCAAAACGAACCCCGCCGTGCTTGCGCTCGCAGATGGCACGATATTCCGCGGTGTGTCCATTGGCGCCCAGACCGGCGCCAGCGGCGAGGTTGTGTTCAATACATCGATGACCGGATACCAGGAAATTCTCACCGACCCGTCGTACACGCGCCAGATCGTCACGCTGACCTATCCGCACATCGGTAATGTCGGCATCAACAGCGAGGACATGGAAGCTACCGGCATCAATGCCGCCGGCCTGGTGATTCGTGATCTGCCGGCGCGGCCAAGCAATTTCCGTATGGATCGCTCGCTGCAGGACTGGCTGGCGAATCAGGGAATTCCGGCCATTGCCGGCATCGACACACGCAAGCTGACGCGAATCCTGCGTGAGCAGGGTGCGCAGAATGGTTGCCTGATGGCGGGCGAGGTCGACGAGAACGCAGCGCTCGAACAGGCGCGCGCATTCCCGGGGCTGGCCGGAATGGACCTCGCCAAAGTCGTCAGTTGCCGCGAACCATATGGTTGGCAGGAAACGGAGTGGTCCCTGGACTCAGGATACGGCAGCTTGAGCGAACCGAGCCGACACGTAGTGGCCTACGATTTTGGCGTCAAACGCAACATATTGCGAAAACTCGCAACGCGGGGCTGTCGCATCACGGTTGTTCCGGCACAGACCAGCGCCAGCGATGTGATCGCCCTCGAACCCGATGGCGTGTTCCTGTCCAACGGTCCGGGCGACCCGGAACCCTGTACCTATGCGATTGATGCGGTGCGCGAATTGCTCGACGCGGACATGCCGTTGTTCGGCATCTGCCTCGGACATCAGTTGCTCGGATTGGCGACCGGCGCACGCACGGTCAAAATGAAATTCGGCCACCATGGCGCTAATCATCCGGTTCAGGATGTGGCGACCGGCAAGGTGATGATCACCAGCCAGAACCATGGTTTCGCGGTTGACGCGCAAACGCTCCCGGAAAATGCCCGGGTGACACACATTTCATTGTTCGATCGCAGCCTGCAAGGGTTCGAGCGCGTCGACAAGCCGGCGTTTTGTTTCCAGGGCCACCCTGAGGCCAGCCCGGGACCGCATGATGTCGATTATCTGTTTGATCGATTTGTCGAAATGATTGACCACAACCGGCAGCCCGCTTAAGCGGATGCGAACTGGCGACAGCAGCGATGCCCAAACGCAGTGACATCGAATCGATCCTGATCATCGGCGCCGGGCCGATCGTGATCGGTCAGGCCTGCGAGTTCGACTACTCGGGCGCCCAGGCGTGCAAGGCGCTGCGCGAAGAGGGCTATCGGGTGATTCTGGTCAACTCCAACCCGGCCACCATCATGACCGATCCGCAGCTGGCGGACGTGACGTATATCGAACCTGTCACCTGGCAATTGATCGAGAAAGTCATCGAGGCCGAGCGCCCGGACGCGTTGTTGCCAACCATGGGAGGCCAAACGGCGCTGAATTGCGCTCTCGATCTGGCGACCAACGGCGTGCTCGAAAAATATGGCGTCGAAATGATCGGCGCCAGCAAGGAGGCGATTGACAAGGCCGAAGACCGCGAGAAATTCAAGGCGGCGATGAGCAAGATCGGGCTCGCCAGCCCCCGTTCCATGCTGGCGCACAGCATGGAGGAGGCGCTGCAGGTTCAGGCCTCGATCGGCTTTCCGGCGATTCTCCGCCCGTCTTTCACGCTCGGCGGCACCGGCGGCGGCATCGCCTACAACCGCGAGGAGTTCGTCGATATCGTTGAGCGTGGACTCGACGCCTCTCCGACCAGCGAGGTACTCATTGAAGAGTCCGTGATTGGCTGGAAAGAATTCGAGATGGAGGTGGTGCGCGATCACAAAGACAACTGCATCATCGTCTGCTCTATCGAGAATCTCGATCCGATGGGCGTTCACACTGGCGACTCGATTACTGTGGCGCCGGCACAGACGCTCACTGACAAGGAATATCAGATCATGCGCAACGCCTCGATCAGCGTTTTGCGCGAAATCGGCGTCGACACCGGTGGTTCGAACGTCCAGTTTGCGATCAACCCAGCCGATGGACGCATGATCATCATTGAAATGAATCCGCGCGTTTCGCGCTCGTCGGCGTTGGCGTCCAAGGCAACCGGATTCCCGATCGCAAAAGTAGCGGCCAAACTGGCGGTTGGTTACACGCTCGATGAACTGAGCAATGACATCACTGGCGGCGCTACGCCCGCCTCGTTCGAGCCGACGATCGACTATGTGGTGACCAAGATACCGCGGTTTGCCTTCGAGAAGTTTCCGCAGGCCGATCCACACCTGACGACACAGATGAAATCGGTCGGCGAGGTGATGGCAATGGGGCGCACATTCCAGGAATCAATGCAAAAGGCACTGCGCGGCCTTGAAACCGGAATCGACGGGTTCGACGAACGCTCGACCGACCAGCAGGAAATTGAAACCGAGTTGGGCGAACCGGCTCCGGAGCGGATTTTGTTTGTAGCGGACGCCTTCCGGGCCGGCATGAGTGCAGAGGAAGTGCACCAGTTTTCCAGGATCGATCCGTGGTTTCTGGCGCAGATAGAAGCAATTGTGCGCGACGAGCAGGCGCTTGCCGGTAAAACAATCGAACAACTCGATGGACCGGATCTGTTGTCGCTCAAGCGCAAGGGTTTTTCTGATCGCCGTCTTGGCCGCCTGCTCAATACGGGAGAGACCGTCGTACGCGCGCGGCGTCATGAACTCAACGTGCGCCCGGTTTTCAAGCGTGTCGACACCTGTGCCGCCGAA
>JBFKXV010000214.1:0-5248 GCA_041637935.1 Burkholderiales bacterium
CTCGCGCGCCATCATCATGTTGAAAATCTCCCGTGAATCGTCGAGCACGTCTTCAATCGAAACCTGTAGCACGCGCCTCGTATCGGGATTGAGCGTCGTCTCCCACAATTGCTCAGGGCTCATTTCTCCCAGCCCTTTGAAGCGGCTGACGGTCCACGCGCCTTCGCGCACGCCTTCGTCCACCAGTTTCGTTTCGAGCATGTTTAACTCCTGCTCGTCCAGTGCATAAAGTTTGCGCGCTGGTCTGTTCTTGCCGGAAGCCGGCACGTCGATCCGGAACAGCGGCGGTTGCGCGACGAATACATGGCCTTCGCCGATCAGTTTCGGAAAGTGCCGGAAAAACAACGCCAGCAACAGTACCTGTATATGGGCGCCGTCGACATCGGCGTCGGCGAGGATGTTGATGCGCTGATAACGTAAGCCCGACAAATCAATCGCCGAATCGAGTGTGTGGTGATCGACGCCGATGGCCAGCGCAATCGCCTCAATCTCCTTGTTTGAATAAAGTGAATCGGGCGAATCCTGCCAGGTGTTCTTCGGCTTGCCCTTGAGCGGCAGGACCGCCTGGAACTCCTTGTCGCGCGCTGCCTTGGCGGAACCGCCGGCCGAATCGCCCTCGACGATGAACAACTCGTTGCGCTCCGGGTCGTCCGAGGCGCAGTCGGTCAGCTTGCCGGGCAACAACGCCACGCCGGAGAGCTTGCGCCGCTCGACTTTTTGCGCTGCGCGTGTGCGGTTGGCCGCCTGCCGGATGACCAGTTCGGCAATCCGCTTGCCTTCGTCAACGTGCTGATTGAGCCACAGTTCGATGGGGTCGCGCACCATTTGTGCAACCAGTTTGACACCGTCGCGCGAGATCAATTCGTTCTTGACCTGGCCCTTGAACTGCGGATCCAGCATCTTGCAGGCGAGCACGTAATTGGCACGTGACCAAACGTCTTCGGGCACGATTTTGAGGCCGCGCTGGCCCATCGCATGGTGGTCAATGAAATTCTTGATGGCGTGATAGACGCCCTCGCGCAAACCGGACACATGTGTGCCGCCCAGACGCGTCGGAATCATGTTGACATAGGATTCGTTGACGACGTCACCCTCGGGTGTCCAGGCGATCGCCCACATGGCGCCCTCGCCTTCCGCAAAACTGTCCGACTCGGACTGAATGCTGATATATCGCTCGCCAAGAAACGCATCGGCAACCGGTTCGTTCTCGGCAATTGCACTGGCAAAGTAGCCCTTGATGCCATCCGGAAAGTGCCAGGTCTGCTGCTCGATCTTCTTTTTCTTTTCTATCCCCAGGGTGAACTTCACTCCCGGCAGCAGCATTGCCTTGGCACGCAACAGCAGCGCAATGTCCGCTGCCGCAATCTTCGGCGTATCGAAGTACTTGGGATCGGGCCAGAAGCGCACGCGCGTGCCGCTTTCGCGCGGCCCGGCCTTGGCGATTTTTTTCAACGACTGTTTGACCTTGCCATTGGGGCCAAACACCAGCGAGTAACGTGCGCCATCACGTTTGACTTCCACTTCGAGGCGGGTCGAAAGCGCGTTGCTGACGCACACGCCGATGCCGTGCAGTCCACCGGCAATGCGGTAGGCGGCTTCCTTGTCCGTCTTTCGAAACTTGCCGCCGGAGTGCAGCGTTGTGAAAATGACTTGTACTGCCGGGATCTTTTTTCGCGGATGCGGATCGACCGGGATGCCGCGGCCATCGTCCATGACTTCTGCCGATCCATCTTCGTACAAGACCACCATGATGTTCTTGGCGAACCCGGCGAGACCTTCGTCGGATGCATTGTCAATAATCTCGACCAATGCATGGTTGGGGTTGACCGGATCGGTATACATACCGGGCCGATGCAGAATCGGCGACAGGTCTTCAAGGATCTCAATGTCTTGTGCGGTATAGGAGGCGCTTTTTCTGCTCACGTTTTATCTACTGATTGGTGATCACAAATAAATTGGAGACACAGCCCGGCTGCCGCGTCGCTCGATTGATGGAATAAACAGGAAGAATGAAGGTGACTGTGCCGCGCGATTGCTGCGAACGGCGATGACAGCGCGGCCCGGACTGGCTGTGCGGCGCGCGGTCTGGTCAAATTGGATGTCACGGCGCGTATTCTAGGGAACCTCTGATTAATTGTCATGCACTGAGCGCGTGAGAATTAATCAGAGGTTCCCTGGAGCTTTTCTCGCGGTTGCTCACGCCCACGACGCAAATCGAGCAAGACTAACTGGAACGAAACAAGGAAAATTATTCAACGGCGACGCAACGGTTGCTTTTGTCAAGGTCGTGTCACGCCCTGGCCGGCGTCGCCACGCCCGGCTTGGAGCGGATACGCGGTACTGGCCGCGACGGACTGCGCGGATGCAGCAACGGAATCTTCAGAAATTCCTGCTGCATGTACTCGACGAACAATTTCACTTTGCGCGACAGCAGCCGCGCCGACGGATAAACGGCGCTGATGCGGATCGGTGCCGGCGCATATTGGGACAGAATCTGCTCCAGGCGGCCGGTTTCGATGTCTTCGCGCACCAGGAACGCCGGAACGCTGGCGATTCCAACACCTTCCAGGGCGGCGCCACGAATGGTCATACCGCTATTGGCACGGAAGTCACCAGTCACCTTGACCGACCGTGCTCCATCGGCGCCCTCAAACGGCCATTCATTTGTAAACAGATAGGTATAGGTAATACAGTTGTGACCGGCCAGTTCCGCCGGCAGCTTCGGTGTGCCATGCGCCGCGAGGTAGGCCGGCGATGCAACGCATACGCGAGCGCTGCTGCCAACATGGCGCGCAACGAGTTGCGAGTCAACCACTTGGCCGAAGCGGATCGCGACATCAATGCCTTCCTGCACCAGGTCGACATAGCGATCATCGAGCGACAGCTCAATAGCCAGCCCCGGATATCTGCGCTGGAACGCAAGCGACAGCGACAACATATGCGCATGGCCGAACGCCACCGGCGTGTTGACGCGCAGCGTTCCGGTCGGCCGGTTCTGCAGCCCGGCGACTTCGGTCTCAAGTTCCTGGACTTCGTCGAGAATCCGCTGACAGCGTTCGTAATATTCGCGGCCGGCTTCCGTCAAGGACAAGCGGCGGGTCGTGCGATTGAGCAGGCGCACACCCAATTGCTCCTCCAAAACAGTCATTTGCTTGCTCACGGTCGGCTGGATCATGCCGAGTTCGCGGGCCACAGCTGAGAAACTGCCCGACTCGACAATCCTGACAAACAACTGCATCAGGCGGAAACGGTCCAAAACACGCCTATTTATATGGCCGGAAGCATGAATAATAGTTTATCTGACCGAATTATCAACGCTCGCGCATGGATATACGCTCGAGCAAATGACTAACGCGAAACATTGCATTGTTTCGCAAACAGCATTGTTTCCCAGACAGCATCGTTTCCCCAATCAGACCCGTTGCGTGGAACCGATTTGCGTCGCCGGATAATTCAGATTGTCAGTCGCCAGGAAATCACAGTGTCATCTGGGCGTTATGACTCTTTCTCGAGACACGTCAAGGGCAACTGCGGCGCCCTGACGTTTTTCGCGTCGCGAAACTTTCCCGGCCCTCGTTCTGCAACACTTGATCAAGCTCGATATTTGGTCCGGCTTTCATCAAATCGCGGTAGAACGAGCGGCAGACGCTGTGGTAAAACTGTGCGCCGTCAAGCAGTAGCAGGTGGCGCTCAAACGGCTGCCGGACCGAAGTGGGTGGTGCCGGCCAAATCGGTCACTGCAGACGTTATCACTTCGCAGACCACGGACTTACTGGGGATTCCATGCGTCATCGCAGGCCCGCTAACGAAGTCAACCCGGAAGAGAGCCTGAACTGGGCGGATTACATCGATGCTCTGCTGCACCAGGATATCCGCAGAAATGTGCTCGTCACCGAACAGATCAAGGGCCGCAGACTACGCGACCGTTACCGTGATCACGTTGAACGAACCCAAATAATGCATCCACTGGCGAACGAGCACTGATCACCGATTCGGCGCACCTGCCAACTTGCTTCTAATCTGGCCGACGCGGTCTCGCGACCGTGCCCGGGAACCCACCGAGTAGTCGACTCATGCCAGGGGGCCGAGCTGCCCGGCATAACGGCGTGCGCAAGCGGTGCCGAAAGGCGTCGGCGCGAGCCCGGGCGAGCGATCATGCACAGCGTCGATTCCGAGTCTTTGCGCGGCAATACGCTTGCCGTAGCAAACCAGGTGGTCAATCGATTGCATGACAAAGACAATCGCCGGCAGCGCGTCGGCATAGAGGGTCTGTGCAGCCTCCTCTTGGCCGGAGGACATAGCATCGAAACAGCGCGCCTGCAGGTCGAACAAATCCAGGCCCGGAATCATGCCGGCACAGCCGGCTCGCAGATTGTCTGTCAACTCGAGGCCGGCGCGACCGTTGAACACCGCCAGGCGCTCACCGTGACGTTCAATGATGTTGCGGATTTGCAGCACCGGACCCTCGCCCTTCAATACCGTGAAGTTATCGTGGCGGCGGACCAGCTCGGCGATGCCATCGGCGGTCAGTCCGACGCCGATATATTCGGGGGCGTTCTGGATGCCTGCCGTCATATCAAGTTGATCCATAACCTGGCCAAAGAAAGGAACTAACTCCTCGTCGCCAGCGCCGGAAATGCGAGGTGGCTGCAAGATCACCCATGCAGCGCCGCAGCGCTGCGCATGGCGGGCGAACGCGATCTGTTGCTTAACGGTTTCGCCGAATACCGTCACGGCCAACGGCAAGCGTCCGGCCAGATCTTCGCTGACCCACTCAACGACCTGATGCCTTTCGCGTTCCGTGAGTTTGGCGACTTCGGTAGCCAGTCCGAGTACAGCGACACCGTGGGCGCCATTGGCAACACAAGCCTGCACCTGGCGGCGCATCGCGTCACGGTCGAGCGAACCATTGGCTGAGAAGAATGCATACAGCATGGGATAGATGCCGCTCGGTTGGGGCAACGATTTCATAGGCGTTTCCTTTCAGCGCGCGTGCTGAGATTCGGCGTGTGGGGCGGCCATCCCAATAGCTCGGGCACACCCACCCGAAAGCGAACTCGGTTCTGATTCTGCTCGGGAATCTGATTGAGGTCGCGTCGACAACCGCCGATTCGGTGTACCATTTTCCGCTAGCCTTAAACAAAACGATACTAGGGCCTGTTAACACATATTGGATCGGTGCGACGGCGGTCAATTTGGTGTGAGACAAGGCGCAGCGAGCGCGGTGTGGCCATCCCACATAAGCGAG
>JBFKXV010000215.1:0-5220 GCA_041637935.1 Burkholderiales bacterium
ACTCCTCGCGTCTTGCCTGACCCCATTTTGGGAGCAACGCGACGACCTAATATGTGTTAACAGGCCCTAGAAAGAACTTGCAAACGGCTCAGTGTAGTGACCCGCATCACAGCGGCGCTTGATATTCATCAAAGGTACCGGCCCGGCCGCCGTTGAGTGCGGCGGTATCCTGCAATACCTGCAACATTTCATCGCACGGCGGTGCCGCCGTCTGCCTTCGCCAATGAGCGGCGCAACCGCACCAGCAGTGCAACATTCACGCAAGCGATACCAAACGCAAGCAGAAAGTGCAGCCGCGCCCAAAACACGGTGCTGTCGATCAGTGCATTGGCCGTTTGCGCCTGCTGTGTTACGTGATCAAACAAAACCAGCGCAATCTCGCGCAGTCCGTCGATATCACCGCCCTGGCGTATCGCCACACCGACCGCTTCGGGAGGCGGCGTCAGCGCGCTCAATTTAGGCAGAATCCACACGTCAGCGACCAGAATTGCCGCTACAAAGGAGACATAGACAAGCGCCGCAACGACGTTTACCCGTAACAACCACTTCATTAAAGCCTCCGTGCCTGAAGCCGTGTTGTTATCAATTTGCCAAGCAGCGATACCACCGGGCAGCGGGCCTCGCTCGGGCTTGACCGGAAGAATGTATCCGGTCCGGCATGACCGGCCAAGCGCAATCGCCCTAATTGCTCACCGCTTGCTTGATCTGCTCCAATGCACCGGGGTCCTCGAGTGACGTCAGGTCGCCTGGGTCACGGCCTTCGGCGAGCGCTTGTATGCTTCTTCGCAGCATTTTCCCGGAGCGAGTCTTCGGCAACGTCGAGACGAAATAAACGCGACGCGGGCGCGCAATCGCGCCAAGCTGCGCGTCGACTTTCGCCATGACTTCCTTTTCCTGCGCCGCTCGGGTCTCGTCGGTCGCGATTTGCGCCGGGTCTTTCACTACCGCAAACGCCAGTGGCATCTGCCCTTTGAGCTGATCGTTGACGCCGACAACTGCAACCTCGGCAATGTTGGGATGCGCTTGAACCGCCTCTTCAATCTCGCGCGTACCGAGGCGATGCCCGGCGACGTTAATGACGTCATCGGTTCTGCCGAGGATGAAGTAGTAACCGTCCTTGTCGCGGATACCCCAGTCGAAAGTGGAATAGACCAGTTTCGTGCTGAAGGTGGAAAAATAGGTTTTGACAAAACGCTCATCGTCACCCCACAGCGTGGACATGCAGCCCGGCGGCAGCGGCGGAATAATTGCCACCACCCCTTTTTCATCGGCGTCAGCCTCGCTGGCATCCGCCTCGCGCAGCAGCTTCAGGTCATAGCCGTAGGCCGCAAACGACGGACTGCCAAACTTGATCGGTGTTTCTTCCACGCCAGGCAATGACGTCAATATCGGCCAACCCGTCTCGGTTTGCCAGTAATGATCGATTACCGGCTTGCCCAGTGACTCGGTCAGCCACGTGTGCGTCGGTTCATCGAGCGGCTCTCCGGCCAGGAAAACGTGTTTTAGTGACGACAGGTCGTACTTTGTCATGTACTCGGGATCCTGCTTCTTCAGCACACGAACACCGGTCGGTGATGAAAACATGACTTTGACTTTGTAGTCCTGGACGATCTTCCACCAGATACCGGGATCGGGACGAATCGGCACGCCTTCGTAGACAATCGTCGTCATGCCGCAGAGCAGAGGCGCATACACAATATAGGAATGACCAACAACCCAGCCGATGTCCGAGGTTGTGAAAATGGTCTCACCCGGACCGCCGCAGTAGATGTGCTTCATCGACGCCGCCAACGCCACCGCGTGCCCGCCAGTATCTCGCTGCACCCCTTTCGGCTTGCCGGTCGTCCCGGAGGTGTACATGACGTAGCTTGGCTCGCTCGACTCGAGCCATGTAACCGGTACATCCGCGCCGTCGTGCCGCGCGGCCAGGGTTGCATAGTCGAGGTCACGACCTTTGGTGAGCTGCATGTCCTTGTCGAGACCACGATTGACGATGACGACTTTCTCCGGCGGTGTACGTGCCAGACTCATCGCCTCGTCAACGAGATGTTTGTAAGGAATGATCCGCCCGCCACGCATGCCGGCATCGGACGTCACCATCACTTTTGGCCGCGCATCGTCAATGCGCAATGCGAGGCTCGCAGGAGCGAAACCGCCGAATACCACCGAGTGGATCGCGCCCAGCCGCACACTGGCGAGCATGGCAAAAATCGCTTCGGGAATCATCGGCATGTAGATCAAAACGACATCGCCCTTGCCTACACCAAGTTCGCGCAGCACGGCCGCGCAACGCATCACCTCGTTGTGCAGCTCGGAATAGGTGTAAGCCTGTTCAGCACCGGTCTCGGTCGAGATATATACCAGTGCATTTTGATTGCCGCGCGAGGCCAGATGACGGTCGATCGCGTTGTGGCAAAGATTGGTCTCGCCGCCGACGAACCACTTCGCAAAAGGCGGATTGTCGTATTCGAGTACCCGATCAAACGGTTTGTGCCAATCGATGAGCTCAGCCTGTTCGGTCCAGAAACCATCGCGGTCCTCGAGCGACCTGCGGTAGAACTGCTGATATTTTTCTCCGACTCGTTTCTGATCCACTTGACCCTCCCCATTTGCCGATCATTTGGTATTGATCGGCTGGCGCTTATGGCCTATCCGCCCATTTACGCTGCGCCGATTTTAACCACGGTGCGACCTTTGACTTTTGACTTGAGCACCTTGTCGAACACGCCAGGCAATGCGCTGAACTCGACCGTCGAGCCCATGGCATCAAGATGGCGTGGTTTCAGGTCGGTGGCAAGCCGCTGCCAAACCTGTTTCCGGACATCCATGACGGCATTCACGGAATCGATCCCGACCAGACTGACACCACGCAGAATGAATGGCATCACAGTGGTCTTGAACTCATGGCTGGCGGCCAGTCCAATCGATGCCAGCGCGCCGCCGACTTTCATGGTGCTGGCGATCCAGGACAGTACGTCTCCGCCGAGATTGTCCACCGCGCCGGCCCAGGTTTCCTTGCCGAGCGGCCGGATCCTGGAAAGGTCGAGACTGGAGCGCAGCATGACTTCGGCTGCACCGAGTTCTTTCAGGTAACCGGTTTCTGCCTCCTTGCCGGTCAGCGCCACGACGTGATAGCCGGACGCCGAAAGAATATCCACCGCGACGCTTCCAACGCCGCCGGTCGCACCGGTGACAATGACCGGACCATTGTCAGGCTTGAGGCCTTCGTGCTCCATGCGTACAACCGCCAGCCCGGCAGTGAAACCGGCTGTGCCAAGCACCATCGATGAAAACAGATCGAGCCCGGTCGGCATCGGCACCACCCAGTCGGCGGGAACACGGCAATACTCGCCATACCCGCCATCGCGCGAAACGCCGATGTCGTAACTCGTGGCAATCACCTGGTCGCCCGCCTTGAAGCGAGGGTCTTGCGATTCTTCAACCGTGCCCGACAAGTCGATGCCGCCGTTGCAGGGAAAACGCCGGATGATCTTTCCGGCCCCGGTCGCGGCCAGCGCGTCCTTGAAATTGACGCTCGAGTAAGCGACCTTGATCACAACCTCACCAGCATCGAGCTCGTCGCGCTTCATGTCGACAAAGCGGCTGACGACTTTACCGTCCTCTTCGAAAATCCGATACGCCTTGAGCGTGCCCATGTTCCTCCCGTTTTCGTTTCGTGTTATCAGCGGCACAAGCCGATAAAGGCGATGACCATCCGGTGCGAACGAGTCAATCAAAGCCGGGCCGCAAGTCTGGCGGCGTTTCGAGTTGACAGAGTCAATCGATCCTGCCGCGCCTGGTTAACCGTGCAATGATACCCGGATCGCCGGCGTGACCGAAACGCCCGCCGGCCTGCTAAGGCAAGTGGGCCTCACCCAGGTAACTACGCGTCTGCATCTCGATCAGGCGCGAGTGCGTGCGATCCGTTTCCGTACCACCCAGCGCTGCGGAGAAAATCACGTCCCAATCACCCTGCGCCGAGATGACCAGCTTGACACGCCGGTCGTAGAATTCGTCGACCAACCAGGTAAAACGCCGCCGGGCGTTATCGTTGTTGGGAGTAAATGGCGGAACGCTGGAGATCAACACGGTATGGAAGCCTTTGGCGATTTCGATGTAGTCGTTTTTGCCGCGTGGTCCATCACAGATATCATCGAAATCGAACCACACCACGCCCTGACTCAGACGGCGGGTTGCGATGTTGCGGTCCTCGATCTCGATCGCCGATGCAGCTTCCCCGGACTCGCCGCTTACATCACAAAAGGTTTTCAACATCGCGTCTTCGGCGCGCCTGTCCGCCGTCGCATGAAACACGCCGGCTTTTTCCAGAGAAGCAAGACGGTAATCGGCACCTGAATCAATGTTGACAATACTCATCTGCTGCATGATCAGATCGATCGCCGGCAGAAACTGGGCGCGTTGCAGGCCGTTCTCGTAGAGCGACTCCGGATGCCAGTTGGCGGTGGTAACCAGCACCGCGCCGCGCTCGAACAACGACTCGAGCAACAGCCGCATGATCATTGCATCGCCAATATCGGTAACGTGAAACTCGTCCAGGCAGAGCAACTTGCCTTGCTCCGCAAGCTCCTGTCCGACCACACGCAAGGGATTGGCTTGCCCCTGCAAATCGCGCAACCGGTAGTGCACGCCCTGCATGAAACGATGGAAATGCTGCCGCTGTTTGCTCTGGAACGGCACGGACTCGTAGAACACGTCCATCAGGAACGTTTTGCCGCGGCCAACCCCGCCCCAGAAATAGATCCCCTGCAGCCGCCGTTCACGCTGGAGAAAACGCTTCAACGAACGCGCTCTGCGTTGCTCCCGAATCAGTTCCTGATAGAGGCGATCGAGTTCGACACTGGCACGCAGTTGCGCGTCATCGAGCTGATAACCGTGGCGCTGTGCCGCGCTGTTCGCATGTTGGAGAAACGAATCGTGCCGCGCCTTTCGGT
Organism: Burkholderiales bacterium; assembly: GCA_041637935.1. Taxonomy (GTDB): domain Bacteria; phylum Pseudomonadota; class Gammaproteobacteria; order Burkholderiales; family Eutrophovitaceae; genus SG8-40. The sequence continues at coordinate 4,953 of JBFKXV010000215.1, forward strand.
TGCGCGTCGCCAGCGCCATTTACCGCTACAGACTAAGAAACCGCTTGTCGACTCCCAGCGCTGCCTCATGCATCGCCTCGGATAGTGACGGATGGGCATGGACAATACGCGCGATGTCTTCCGCGCTGGCGCCAAACTCCATTGCGATGACCGCTTCGGAAATAAGCTCCGACGCGAATGGTCCCAGTATGTGCACTCCGAGAATGCGGTCGGTCTTGGCATCAGCCAGCATTTTTACGAAACCTGCTGTCTCCCCGAGCGCTCTGGC
>JBFKXV010000216.1:0-5217 GCA_041637935.1 Burkholderiales bacterium
AGACCGGGCACACGCCCGGTTACTCGAAATTGATCAAGCGCTATCTCACCATCGAGCACCGCGATCATCCCGATAGCGGCTGCGTGCTGGCATCGCTTGGCGCCGAAATCGGGCGCGACGAAGGAGATGCCAAGGCGGTTTTTTCGGAAGGCTTCGATGAGCTGGTGACCCTATTGGCGCGGCTCTCACCCGAGCGCACCCGTAGCGCGCGCCGTGCTCACGTCCTTTCGGTGATCAGCTCGCTTTCGGGCGCACTGATATTGGCGCGGGCGGTCAATGGCAATGGTGGATCGGAAGAGATTCTTGCCTCGGTGCGCACGACACTGCTCGCTGATGAGAGGCGGCGGCAGCTCGCAACCGCGGAAAATTGAAAGCGCAGCTGACAAACGCAGCGCGCCGTTACTCAATACGTTTTGCAACAGTACGTTTTGCAACAAGAACACATTTTGTAATAAAACTTTTGAAGACAGCGGGGAGATAAAATGGGAAAGCAAGTAGAGTTTTTGTTCGATTTTGGCAGCCCGACCGCCTATCTGGCGTATACGCAGTTGCCACGGATTGCGAAACAACACGGCGCGGAAATCGTCTGGACACCAATTCTGTTGGGTGGCGTGCACAAGGCGAGCGGCAACCAGAGTCCGGCATTCGTTCCCGCCAAGGGGCGCTGGATGTTTGGTGATATCGCGAAGTGGGCGAAACGCTATGGTGTAACGTTCGCGATGAACCCTAATTTTCCGATCAATACCATGGCTCTGATGCGCGGCGCGGTTGCCATGCAATTGAAAATGCCCGGCCAGTTTCTCACCTATGTCGATGCCATGTACAAGGCAATGTGGGAAAAGCCGCGCAATCTCGGTGATCCCGCCGAAGTGGCGGCAGTGCTGAAAGAAGCAGGGCTCGATCCGGAAAAGGTTTTCGCCCTGGTCGGCGCGCAGGATGTCAAAGACAAGCTCAAAGCGAACTCCGATGACGCAGTCGAGCGTGGCGTGTTCGGCGCGCCGACGTTCTTTATCGGTGACGAGATGTTCTTCGGGCAGGATCGGTTGGAATTTGTCGCCGAAGCGCTGCAAGCGCAAGCGGCCTGACTCAATACAAGATGGTTCAAGAGGAGCAAGTAAATGGCTTATGAAGCAATGGGGCTCGAGGTTCGGGACAATGTGGCGTGGATCACCTTCAACCGCCCGGATGCATACAATGCGATCAACGCGCAGGCGACCCACGAGTTTTACCAGATCGTGAATCGCATCAGTGGCGACCGCAGCGTGCGTGCCGTTGTGTTGACGGGTTCGGGTGACCGTGCATTCTGTGCCGGCGGTGATGTCGGCGAGTTTGCGGAGCATGGTGACAACGTTGAAGCACTGGTTCGCGAGATGACCGGCGAGTTGCACGTTGGAATATCACGCCTTGCGTGGTTGCCGGCACCGGTGATAGCCGCTGTCAATGGCGTTGCCGCCGGCGCCGGACTCAGTTTTGCCGCCTGCTGTGATCTGGCGATTGCTGCTGACACCGCCAAGTTCACCAGTGCTTACACCAGGATTGGCCTGACACCGGACGGCAGTTCGACGTTTTTTCTGACGCGGCTGCTCGGCCGGCGCCGCGTGATGGAGTTGTACATGACCAACCGTGTCCTTTCCGCGCAGGAGGCGCTTGACTGGGGTTTGGTCAACCGCGTCGTGCCGGCCGCTGATCTGATGAGCGAGGTGACCAAGCTGGCAACCGAATTGGCCAACGGCCCAACGCGCGCGTATGGTGGAATCAAGAAGCTGGTGATGATGTCGCCGAATGACACGCTCGAATCGCAGATGGAACGCGAAACGCGTGTCATTGCCGAAATGGCCGCTACCAAGGACGCACGCGAGGGTATTGCAGCCTTTGTCGCCAAGCGCAAGCCGGTGTACACCGGCAAGTAAGAAATAGCGGCGTTTAGCGGCGAGTAAATTATTACCTTTGATCGAGGACGGGAGCCACATGCCGATTTCCGCGAAACCTTATGCAGACAAAAAGTTTGCCGACATCAACGGCAAGCGCATGGCCTACATTGACGAAGGCGAGGGCGACGCGATCGTGTTTCAGCACGGCAATCCGACTTCCTCGTATCTGTGGCGCAACGTCATGCCGCATTGCGAAGACCTCGGCCGTCTGATTGCCTGCGATCTGATCGGCATGGGCGATTCCGACAAGCTCGATAACTCCGGCCGTGATCGGTACAGCTATGCCGAGCAGCGCGAGTATCTGTACGCGCTATGGGACACACTCGATCTTGGCGACAAGGTGGTGTTCGTGATCCACGATTGGGGCTCGGCGCTGGGGTTTGAATGGGCCAACCGTAACCGTGATCGGGTGCAGGGTATTGCCTACATGGAAGGCATCGTCACGCCGATTACCTGGGCCGACTGGCCGGAAAACGCCAAACGTGTGTTTCAGGGCTTTCGCTCCCAGGCAGGCGAGGAAATGGTGCTGACCAAGAACGTATTCGTCGAAGGTGTGTTGCCGAATGCGGTCATGCGCGGTCTGACCGAGGAAGAAATGGCGGTTTACCGCAAGCCGTTTGCCAACCCCGGGGAGGACCGGCGGCCAACATTGTCGTGGCCACGTCAAATCCCGATCGACGGCCAGCCGGCGGATGTGGTGAAAGTGGTCGAGGAATACTCGCGCTGGCTGGCGCAAAGCGATTTGCCGAAGCTGTTCATCAATGCCGATCCGGGATCGATACTGGTGGGCCGCCAGCGCGAGATCTGCCGCGCATGGGCGAACCAGACCGAGGTCACTGTCAAGGGCACACATTTCATTCAGGAGGATAGTCCGGATGAGATCGGCGCGGCCGTTGCCAGGTTCGTGCGGGGTATTCGCAGCTGAAGTCCGCAGTGTGGCTCAAGCGTGAGTGCAGGCAATGGACAAGCCGCTTGACCTGATGCTGGTGGGTGCCACCGGTGTTGTTGGCAGCCAGGTGCTCGCCGCGGCGCTGCAGGATGCGCGGTTTGCAAAGGTCGTTGCACCGACGCGCCGGCCTCTCGATACGCACACCAAGCTGGTTAACCCGGTGGTGGATTTTTCGCGGCTTGCGGAAGACGCACCGTGGTGGAAGGTCGATGCGGTTATTTGTACGCTTGGCACGACCATCAAGGCGGCGGGATCGCGGGCGGCATTTGCAGCCGTTGACAGGGAACTGCCGATACGCATTGCGCGCCTGGCAAGACACGCCGGCGCCATCCGCTTCGCGCTGAACTCTGCGCTTGGCGCGAGTCACAGCGGAAACTTTTATCTGCGCACGAAGTACGAGGCGGAAGCCGGTATACGGGCCCTCGCTTACCCGTACTTCACTATCGTCCGCCCGTCGCTGATCGATGCGAAACGCGAGCAATCAAGACCTGCCGAGTTCGCCGGGATTGTCATCGCTCGTGTTCTCAAACCCTTGATACCGCGGCGTTACCGCGCAGTGACGCCTGATCAAATTGCGCATGCCTTGATCGATGGTGTGCTGGCGCAAGCGCCGGGCGAGCACATCATCGAGTCGGAGCAATTGCAGCCGTGACCGGTCGACGATGAATCGAGCGGCGCTGCGCCGGGCAGCCTCGGCCAGCGAACAGCGGGCCGCAACTGCCGGCCCGCTGTCGAGCGCAGCGATTTCGTCTGCTCCGGTCCGAGCCCGGTGCTGCGACGCGGTCACGCTGCCACGGCGTGATCGGCCGTGACTCCGGTGCCCGATTCGAAAGGCAAACTTGCCGCCTCCCAATCCTGCTTGCCTTCGCGGTACACACGCACGTCGGTGTAGCCAAGTTGGGCAAGGCGACGGGCTGCGATGTGCGAGTTCTGGCATTGAATGCTGGCGCAGTACACTACGATCTCAGCGTCCTTGTCCGGCAACAGCTGCGGGGCAAGTGCATCGACCTCGTCGTGCGGAATATTCACAGCGCCGGGCAAGTGCTTATCTGCGAAGTATTTTTCCGGAAGTGCCTCGACAACGGCCGGGCGCGACGTTGACAACAGTTTGCGCAACAGTTGTTCACGCGTAATGGTGCGGCTCATGGTGATCTCCTTTACACATAGATAAAGACAATTTAATTGCAAGTGCAACCACATGCTATTTCAGGTTAGTTGTAAATGCAACTACAATTTCAAAGTAGGAATTGGATGAAGAAAAACGCTTCAAAATCAGAGACGTCGGTTTGGCCATTGTTTCTGGCGCGCCACGCCGTGCTGGTTTAAGAAATCGGGGCGAGACCGTCCGGCGCCGGGGGTATCGCCGCTCGTCTGGTCGGGCGTGCTGTGGGCGCTCAAGCGCGCCCCGGACCACCGGCTGCGCACCCGCGCAAAAGCTGACCGCCGCGGTGCGTACGCAGTCGTTAGGCGCAAGGGCAGGGACATGCAGCGCAAGATGTGGCCAGTTTAATCTGCAGCAATCAAAGATTTATTCGTCGATTACATCGACAACAACGAAGCGTCCGTTATTGCAGCAGTATTGCAGCGCGTGCTGAACGCGGCGCGCGAATGAGAAAACGCGCAAATATTTGCAAAGGTGAAAGTATTAGTCGCGTGAATTGTCAACAGGCGCATCGAGTAAACGATTCACCCACAAGTTGTTTTTGCACTGCTGATACAGTTCCGCATTCTTTCGTAAAAAATTCTTGACATTGCATCATGAAAGGCGCTCACTATGATTGTTCCCGCGCACTGGATCGGGATAGATTCTCAAGCCAAACCATGACGATCCGGTTGTTGCCCAGGAGACTTGCTGTTGTGCGCGCCATCCTGTGATGGTGTTCCTGATGCGAGCGGACAGCGACCACCTTATTACCCGTGGCTTGAGAGTCATCTCACCGGAGCGCCGGAACTCAAAAAGGGCGTAACGAAAGTCGCGCCCTTTTTCTGTACCCGCCTCGATCTCTAGTCCTTGTATATTCAGCCGCGTTTATCCGAACTTATCCGCGTTTATCCGAACTAAGCCGGGTTTATTCGAACTGACGTACGTCTGTGGAATAAGCGCACTGATTTCTGGCGGCCATCGGCAGGCCGGTAAATCACGATACGGCTTGTTGATCGTTGCCCGTTGCGGAGCGACTGCGCCGCAAAATCCATTTCTGCAGCTCGACGGCAATAAACACGATGCTCGAGGCGGCGAGGCACAGCCCCAGTTCAAAAGGTGGCAGCGGCGTGGTTTTGAAGATCGGATTCAGTTGCGGCACGTAGATCGTAGCCATTTGCAAAATGATGGTCAGC
>JBFKXV010000217.1:0-5216 GCA_041637935.1 Burkholderiales bacterium
AGCCTCTTGCATCACGCGAAATTGCGCCCGCGCCGCGGCGTGACGGGCATCGTGGACCTTGGCCGCGCGGTACAAGTCCATCAAGTCCATAGCTGACGCCGTTCCCGCAACAAGCGAAGCTGCCAGAACGACCAATGCGCGAACCATTTCTACCAAGACCCGTTCATTTCCTGCCTGCGGCGCTGTTGATAGTGGTGCCCGCTGTCGGGCGCGGCGCCGAGCGCAGACCCGGGCGTTGTTCGCCAACCATCGCAGGTTCCGCCGCGGCGCCCAGGCCCCGCAGGATCAAATCCACATGCAAGTCGAGATAGGCGACCGGATCGAGTTGCTGCCTGTCACACTGGCCGAATGAAAAACGCCACACCGTCAGCAGCCACAAGGGGGCGATGACGAGGCGCATCGCGTAGTTAACATCGACCGGTTGGAATTCACCGGTGTCGATACCGCGCTGCACAGCCGCGGCAACCAGACGATGACCACGGCTGATCACTTCGTCGTGATAGAACTGTGCAAGTTCCGGAAAGTTGCCGGATTCCGAGATCATCAGCTTCGGGATGCCGCCTAACCGGGTGTTGCCGACCGAGGTCCACCACCCTTTCACGAGTTGGCGGATCAGTTCGCCGGCGCCGCCGCGATGGACCTCAAACTGCTTTTCAGCGCGCTCGATGGCGGGAACGATACCGCCCCTGACGACGGCCTTGAACAGGTCTTCCTTGCTCGGGAAGTAAAGGTACAAAGTCCCTTTGCTCACCCCGGCGCGCGCCGCCACGTCTTCCAGTCGGGTTGCGGCGAATCCGCGTTCGACAAATAAATCGAGGGCTGCGGAGATGAGTTCTGCCGGGCGAGCCTCTTTGCGGCGCGCCCAGCGGCGATCTTGACGGGAATGCGCCATCGGTACGTAGTAACCAGGTGTCTGGGCGTGGGCGTAACTGACCAATCAGTCAGTAATATAACCGGATCATTCGTCATCTCAAAGAACAACAGGCATTTTTGTGCTTTGAACCTTGTATCTGCGATCTATAATCCCTACATAAGGTGTATCTGATAGCCCGCCTTTCGAGGCGAAAGCACGCAACACGGAAAACTGCCAGGATCCACCCGTCCGCTGACAACATATTTCGGGTGCTCGGCGGGTTTTCCGGTAGTTGTCAACGCAAATCTGTCGACGCACATCAATGAAACAGCGGCTGATTGCACGCGCTTGCCGTGAAATTCAATTGTCCGGGTAGGCGCCCGGCGCCGGATCAAAGGCCACTCATCATGCAGCACACCAGACCGCCAGCAGTTGCAGGATTCTTCTACCCGGCGTCCGCTGCCGAGTTACAGCGCGACGTTCAGGCGTTTCTCGCCGAGGCAAAGCCGGCAACGCGCACCGAAGCGGTACCAAAAGTCTTGATCGCACCCCACGCCGGCTATGTTTATTCGGGTCCGATCGCTGCCTCGGCCTACGCGCTTGTTGCCGGCGCGGCTGGTTCGATCGCGCGCGTGGTGCTGCTCGGGCCGGCGCACCGCGTTCATGTGCAAGGAATGGCGCTGCCTGCGGCCAGTCAGTTTCAAACGCCGCTGGGCAGTATCGACATTGATTCGGCTGCCGTTGCCGCCGTGCAACAACTTTCGCAGGTCATTATCAGCGACGAAGCGCATGCCCAGGAGCATTCGCTCGAGGTACATCTTCCGTTTCTACAAGAGGTTCTCGGTACCTTCGAGTTGGTGCCATTCGCTGTCGGCAATGCCACCCCACAACAGGTCGCCGAGGTGCTGGAGCTGCTGTGGGGAGGCAATGAAACGCTGATCGTGATCAGTTCTGATCTGTCCCACTACCTGCCCTATCCCCGCGCCTGCGCCACCGACGAATTTACCGCCGAGACCATATTGCAACTACGACCACAACTCGATCACCACCAAGCGTGCGGCGCGACACCGATCAATGGTCTGCTCCTCGCGGCGCAGGCCCGCGGATTGGAGCCGCGTTTGCTCGACCTGCGTAACTCCGGCGACACTGCCGGTGATAAATCACGCGTCGTAGGATACGCATCATTTGCCTTCGATGAACGCACCGGTTGACGACGATCAGGGCAGCCTCCTGCTGCAGATTGCCAGAGCTTCGATTGCAAGCCGCTTCGGACTGTGGTTCGACTGCCGCGCGGATGCCGAATTTCTATACGAACAGCGCGCCTGTTTCGTGACATTGATGCTGTCGGAGCGTCTGCGTGGTTGTATCGGCAGCCTGCAAGCGCACCGTCCGTTACTCGATGATGTCAAACAGAATGCCCAGGCCGCAGCGTTCCGCGATCCGCGCTTCCAGCCGCTCACGGCGGACGAATATACCGAAACGTCGATCGAGATATCGGTGCTCTCACCGCTTTCGCCAATGGAAGTAAAGGATGAGCAGGACGCGTTGTCGCAACTGCGACCGCGCGTTGACGGTGTTGTACTGCAGGCGGGCAGCAAACGCGGCACGTTCCTGCCGCAAGTCTGGGAAAGCCTGCCGGATCCGCGTCGATTTCTCGCGGAACTGAAACGCAAGGCTGGACTCCCAACAGAATACTGGTCTGATGACGTACGACTTTTCCGATATCACGTCGACAAGTGGGCCGAGAGGTAAATCATGGAAATGAAAACACCGCATATTGACCAGCCGGCCGACGGACGTCTGTACCCCGGCAGATGGTGGCATTTGCTCGATGACGGTCGCATGCAGTGCGACCTGTGCCCGCGCGATTGCCGCTTACGTGAAGGCCAGCGCGGCGCATGCTTTGTACGGCAACGGGTCGGTGACCAGATGATCCTGACCACTTATGGGCGCTCATCCGGCTTTTGCGTCGATCCGATCGAGAAAAAACCACTGAATCATTTTTATCCAGGTTCGCGCGTCCTGTCGTTCGGAACCGCCGGCAGTAATCTGGCCTGCAAGTTCTGCCAGAACTGGGACATTTCCAAATCGAAAAGCATGGACCGGCTCGCCGATCAGGCCAGCCCGGAGCAAATCGTCGCCGCCGCCAAGCGCTCCGGCTCACGCAGCATTGCCTTTACTTACAATGATCCGGTCATATTCGCTGAGTATGCGATTGACATCGCTGACGCATGCCGCGACCAGGACGTCCGCACTGTCGCGGTCACGGCGGGCTATATTCATGACCAGCCGCGCCGCGAGTTCTTTGCCAGAATGGATGCCGCCAACGTCGATCTGAAGGCTTTCACCGACGATTTCTACTTCCGGCTCACCGGCGCCAGGCTGCAGCCGGTTCTGGACACGCTCAAATACCTGCGTCACGAAACCGACGTCTGGATCGAATTGACCACCTTGTTGATTCCCGGAAAAAACGACTCTGATGACGAACTGCTGCGTATGTCGCAGTGGATCTATCGTGAACTCGGTCCGGATGTGCCGATTCACTTCACGGCCTTTCATCCGGACTGGAAGATGAAAGACATCGGCGCGACGCCACCGCAGACATTGACCCGCGCTCGTGCCATTGCGCGCGCGGAGGGGCTTCATTTCGTATACACCGGCAATGTGCACGATACGGAAGGCGGCACGACCAGTTGCCCGAGCTGCGGCGATGCGCTGATTACGCGCGACTGGCACCAAATTCTGCTCTATCGCGTTTCTCCGCAAGGCCGCTGCCTCAACTGCGAGGCGGCGCTGCCCGGTCACTTTGAAAAGTTTTCCGGCCAGTTTGGCAACCGGCGTGCTCCGCTGTTCATCAATCCTGTTCAGACAAGTTAGTATGAATTTGACGAAGAAGAGCGCGACTTGAAGCCGCCCGCTGTTACGTCCGTCGAGATTCCACTGGAAGTTGGCCGCCTCGAGGGCGTGCTCGCGAAGCCGGAAAAAGCGATAGGCGTGGTGCTGTTTGTCAATCGCAGTGGCGGCAATCAACAGGGGGCGCGTAACAATCCGGTTGCGGCAATGCTTCACCAAAACGCCATTGCGACACTGATGTTCGACTTGTTGACTCCGGTCGAAGACTCTCGGCACAGCAACCGGTTCAACGTCGACCTGCTTGCCGATAGGCTACGACTGGCAACCGAATGGGTCACGCAACGAGATGACTTTGCAAACACCCCGGTCGGTTACTTTGGCGCGAGCACTGGCGCTGCTGCTGCTTTGCGCGCGGCTGCACACTTTGGCGAACGCACCAGAGCCGTCGTGTCGCAAGGCGGCCGGCTCGACCTGACAGGAGACGAGGCACTCGCGGCCGTCGAGGCACCCACCTTGCTGCTAGTCGGCGGGCGCGATACGTCGGCAATCGCGCTCAATCGTGAAGCGCTCGCCAAACTGAGTTGTGACAAGCAGATGCACGTCATCCCGGGTGCCAAGCAGCTATCGGGTGAACCCGGCGCTCTAGAGCAGGTCGCCAGCGAGACGGCTTCGTGGTTTAGCCGCCATTTCGCTGGCTGAGCAATCGCATTACCTCTTCATCGCTCACTTGCGGGAAATCACGGTAGAACTGCCCGACCGAGTAGAAACGCTGCGGCGCGTCAAGGCAAACAATGGCGTCGCAGTAGGTCCCGACGCGTTCTATCGTCTCTGGTGGCGCGACCGGCACGGCACAGATCAGGCGTTGCGGCTTGCGGGCCCGCAACGCATGCAATGCCGCGATCATCGTCGCGCCGGTTGCCAGGCCGTCGTCGACCACGATGACCAGCCTGCCCGCCGGATTAATCGATGCGCGATGCGCTGTGAATGATTCGCGCCGCGACCTGATCGTTTCGAGCTGTCTCTCTTTCTCATCGGCAAGGTAGCGCTCATCGGCGCCGGCGGCGGCAGCATCGGGACTCACGTACGACCAGCCTGACTCGTCCACCGAGCCGATCGCATATTCGGAATTTCCGGGAGCGCCGAGCTTGCGCACCAGCACAACGTCGACTTCGCCACCGAGGCGCTCGGCGATGACGCACGCCATCGGAACCGCACCGCGTGGAATACCAAGAACCAGCGGATTCTGGCCTTTGTAGTCCGACAGTGCCAACGCCAGCTTTTCAGCGGCTTCATTTCGATCCGCAAACACAGTATCGCTTTACCGGGTACTAACTTGCTTTGGCATGAACACCATTTGCCAGGAACTCGCCTTACTACGAATTGGCGCCGCCAGGAAATCTGATCGCAAAAAAACCTTCACGCGCTTGCGCGCCGCGCGGCAATTGCAGCGTCGGCCGACCGTTCGGCGGCCGTCAGCGTGTTGGCAAGCAGCATGGTGATCGTCATCGGG